>NZ_JFHL01000009.1 GCF_003664995.1 Mesotoga sp. BH458_6_3_2_1
CCCGAAAAAGGTCCTGGTTGTACGCGAAAAATGGGACAGACCTCAGGAGAAATCGCAAGGCGCCGAAGATCGTCGGCGGACGCAAGGCCGGGAAGTACATCCCGGGACGCAGGGCTGGCAAAAATCATGCCAGGACGCAAGGCCCGCTTCGCGGGGAAAGATCCTCACTGCCAGTCTGCTAACGCAGGCCAGTCAGGCTCCGCCTGGCCAGTCTCGCCTTCGGCGAGGCCAGTTCCGACTTCGTCGGGCAAACAAAGACCATTGAGAAAGAGCGTTGTGGAGAGGTTCGCTGCGCTCACGAGAGAATTGAGAGAGAAGAAACCAGATTGGCGATGAAACTTACCCCGTCACATGCATCTCTTTCATCTCACCTTGTGACCAACGAAGAACAGATCCTTCCTCTGGAACAAATAGCAATTTTTTTCCTCATTGACGTCTGCTCTTTTCGGAGAACGGTGGACCGTTGACGGATAACGTTGTCTTCACAGCGATCAGCGAAAAGCGGTTCTTAGGTGTGAGATCCCGTGTAGGCCCATCACGGGATGACAGAAGAGGCGTTGAGCAAGTCAGCCTCTACGGTATGACAATTTCAGACGATTATGCAATTCTTTTGTAGGGGCGAATGGCCGTTCGCCCGAAAAAGGTCCTGGTTGGAATCTCTGCCTTTTACGCGAAAAAGGGACATACTATAGGAGCCGGTCGGTCCCTATTTTCGCTCTCGTCCTCTCGTGAGCGCAACGAACGTCTCGATACGCTTTTTCTAGGCTGTTCAAAGAGTGCAGGCGATCTTTCACTTGTGAAAGGAGCTCATCAGTTCTTCTTACATTAAGCCAAAATGCACCCTTCTGAACAATCAGCGATATTAAGTTTCATAATGGAACAAAATATAGTCGTTTCTTTACTGCAAACCAGTCGCTTATTCATGGATATTTGGACTTCCGGTTTATTCTCTACGGCTTATTCGTTTGCCACAGGTTTGGTTTTTCTTTTTTTCTTGTATAAAGTGGAGTTGTGCTAGTTTCATACTGAAACAAAATACTTCTACTCACTTTTCTGATGAAGCCCGCGGATTCTCGACTGAATAATATGAGTTTTAGGGAGGTGCTTTCAATGGCAAGAACTATGTTAGTTTTGCTGGCTGTCTTGATGCTTTGCACATCGGCTTTTGCTTTGATAGAAGCAGAGCCGCTGTCGATTAACACTTCTGGTGTAGACAGAATGCCATGGGTCTTTGAAGACACTATCTATTTTGTTACCCAGAGCTACAACATCTATCAGGCAACCTGGAATGATGGAGACTGTGGTGAACCTGAACCGGTGAAGGGAGCTGTGAACTCCTCAGAGAATGAGATCAGCCCATGTGTTTTGAGAAACAACATCGGCGAACTTGTGATGTATTTTGGTAGATATACCGGTTCAGATAGGGATTACGACTTCTTCAGATCGGTTTTCGATGAAGGTAAGGGCGAATGGGGAGAACCCGAGGTTGTCCTGGAACTGAGTACAGAGATTCAAGACTGGAAAATTTGGGTAAACGGCGATGAAACAAAGGCCTACGTCACTACAAAGGGTGCCTTTGGTGGACTAGAACCAACAGGTGTGAGAGATATCTGGGTTTCCGAGAAGGAAAACGGCAAGTGGTCGACCCCTACAAAAGTAGATGAAGTGAACTCGAGTGGCAATGAATGGTCTGTCTTCGTCGACCCTGATGGAAAGATCTGGTTTGATTCATCGAGGGATGATTCCATAGGGGGTTACGATATCTATTTCTATGACCCCTCTACAGGAGAAATCGGACATCCCGAGATGATGATTAACTCTTTCTACGATGAAAGAAGTCTGTGGACAGATGGCAAAATTATCGTATTCTCCACTGTTGACAGACCTAATGGTGTGGGTGGTTACGACATTTTCATGGCTGAACTGGAATAGAAACTTTCTCTTCTTTGTTGAGCCCGTTCATTGTCCTGGATGGTGGGCGGGCTCTCATTCAGATTTCGAGAGGTGATGGCTTTGCGTTGTTTATCCAAGGCAGAAAAGGAAGTCTTCTTCGAGCTCTGGCGAAATAAAAATGGGTTGTCAAGAAAATCTATAGCCAAGGCCACGAATCTGAGCAAAGCCACTGTTTCCAGACTCTCTCAACAGCTTATAGAAAAGGGCTTTGTTCTTGACAGCACGCCGGTGCCCTCTGCTCACAAAGGCAGACCGTATTCGGTACTGAATGTGAACAACGGAGAGCTGCTTGTCGGCGGAGTTCACATACATTCGAAGACGATGAATATAGTTCTGGGAGACTTGTCAGGCAGAGTCAAGCATGTACGATCTCTGAATCATTCGAGAAGTGACGTTCTGGATAAGCTGTACGAAATACCGAAGATCATACGGAATGGTTTTGACGAAAATATCTCGTCAATACTTGTTTTCAGCATTGTGACACCGGGAATAGTTGACGAATCGACAGGGACTGTTGTTAAGAGCTTCTATACGCAGAGTGAAACGGTCAATCTTAAAAGGCTCGGCGACGAATGGGACACAACAATCGAAATAGAGAATGACGCTAACGCTTTGCTGGTTTCAGAAATGCTTCTCGGCTCTATTCCCTTAAGAGATGCTTTGTACATAGATAGAGAGTTTGGAGCTTCTCTAGTGCTTGATGGAAGGATTTTCAGAGGGCCGCATGGAGGTGCCGGAGAATTTGGTCACCTTCAGATCGATCCTTCCGGTCCTGAATGCTGGTGCGGCAAAAGGGGCTGTGTGGCTGCCTTTTTCGATCCCAAAAACCTGCACGACACGTTTTCCGGATTGGTACCGAACAGCAGTTTGAAATTGAACGATCCTTCCTTTCTGAAGTTCCTGAATGAACTGTATTCAAGAAACGACACAGAAGATTATGTGAGAGCTTTTCAGCAACTACTGGATAAACTCGCAGCAGCTGTTGCAAATGTTGTTGACTTGCTGGGGCTGGAAACAATAGTGCTTAACAGCCGCAATCCTTTCTTCTCAGACAAAGCAGTTGATTACCTTAGAAAGAGGGTTTTTGATATGTCCTTGGGCCATACTGAGCTCAAGATGATGATTCTTAAGGTTACTGAACAGAAGCTCCTTAGAACACCCCTTGCGGTTTCAATAGGGAGAATACTGGGAGTCTTTTAGGAGGTGTGTTTTATGAGAAAGCGAGTTCTTATACTTTTTATTGCCTCATTGCTCTTGATCACTTCTGTAATTGCGAAAACAACTATCGTTCACTGGATGCACCATTCGCCAAGCAGAGCAATGATCATCATGGAAATGGCTTCTGAATTCATGAAAGAAAACCCCGATGTAGAAATCAAGGTTCAGACAATACCGTATTCGGAGTATAAGACTAAGCTACTGGCTGCTCTGGCTGCTGGAAGTGGGCCAGATGTCGCCCAGATTCCGGCCACGGCGATGGAGGAGTTCTTCGGTTATGGATTGGTACAACCAATAACCGCCAGTGTTGCAACAGCCGAAGAGATGAGAGAGAAATGTATTGACGCGGCCATTGACAAGCTGATTATCGATGGTCAGCTGTACGGCTTTCCAACTGATGTTCAGACAATTGTTCTATTCTACAATCCATATCTTTTCGAACAGGCAGGTCTCGATCCCGACAGCCCGCCTCAAACCTGGACCGAACTTTTGGAGTACGCGAAGAAGCTGACGGTTTGGGAAGGGAACAAAATGATTCAGTCCGGACTGGGAATCGAAGGCTATGAGCCCGTTATTGAGAGTTTCATGAGACAGGCGGGTGCAACGTTCTTGGTAAGCGATGAAGAAATGAAAGTCGTTTATGAAGATGCTCAGCTCGAGGGCCTGAAATTCCTGACAGATGCAGTACTGGAACATAAAGTATATGTACCGGAATTTGGTTCGAGATGGACGGGATTCAGACAGATAAAGGAAGCGATGGTATTCGGACATGGAGCAATGGTCGGTTCTTTCCAAGTCGGCGGGCATCCTGATCTTGTATTTAGAACTGCACTCCCTCCGGCACACCCCGAGACAGGAAATCGAAGCTCGGTTTTGACCAGCTGGGCACTCGTTCTCATGAGCGATTGCAGAACCCCTGAAATTGCTTCGGAATGGCTAGCGTTTATTAGCTCGCCCGAAGCCCAGAAACTGTGGTTCAAGGACACAGGAGAACTTCCTTCTTATTATAGTGTGATCAATGATCCTGAGTTTTCGGATGATCCTTTGTTGAGCCCGATTCTGGATTCACTGAATTACGCTGTTCCAACGTTCTCTGCGGGCTGGGGAAATCCGGCCGCTCTTCTCAGGGAGACGGCGTACAACAACGTGATCAACAAAGGCGCAGATCCTGAAGAAGCGCTCAAGAAGGCCTTAGACGAAATCAACCAGTACCTAGAAGAGACTTTTGGAATATTCTGATCCTGGACCAGGGGCTGACGACAGGCCCGATGCGGAGGTCTTTCGATGTTCGAGCTATCCAAGAATGTGTTGAGTAAAATCTTAATAGTTGTAGGCCTGTTCCTGATAATTATCTCTTTCTTCCTGCCCTATGCATCGGGAGAAGTTCAGCTCGGAGTTTTTGACTTCTCTTTTTGGGGAACAGTTAATCTCTTGTTCGTCTATATTGTTTTGGTCTGCCTTTTTGTGTTGTTCTTCGCGACTAGAAAGATCTCATTTCTACTGGGAACAGCTGTTTCTTTGTTAGTACTGAACATAACTGTCATTTTCATGAGAACCGAATGGCAGGAGGTTCTTAGATCTAAGTTCTTTCTCGATTTTTTGGGTGCTGCCGGTTACGGATGGTGGATTTCTTTGATCGGCAGCGCTGTGCTTCTCGTTGCCGTCGTGAGACTAATTCCGGACAAGAAGAGGGCTCCGTATCTCTTCATTCTGCCATCAATATTTGGAGTCTTCTTTCTCACTTTCTTCCCGGCAATGTTTGCTTTCTATATCTCGTTTCATAGGTGGAATATCCTCGTGCCGAACAAGCCATTTGTGGGGCTTGCAAATTTCAGGAAAGCCTTTACCGACGAGTATTTTCTGAGATCACTCTGGATAAGTTTCAAATACGCTCTTGGCGTTATACCGACGAAAATCGTGATTTCCTTTTTCTTTGCCCTCCTCATATACTCTATCCCGAAATTCAAGAGCGTATTCAGGGTGATATATTTCCTCCCGGCTGTGACTTCTGTCGTTGCTATAAGCGTTATTTGGACCTGGATATATCATCCGTATTACGGACTTGCGAATTATCTCATTAGCCTATTTGGAGCTGAACCGATAAACTGGTTGGGTAACCCGGAAATTGCCATCTGGTCCGTGGTTCTCGTTTCAGTTTGGAGATCCGTTGGATACAGCATAATAATCTTTCTGGCCGGATTGAACAACATACCGAGAATTATTCTGGAAGCCTCGGACATCGACGGAGCAACGCGCTGGCAAAAGGTCAAGAACATCATAATCCCGCTAATGAAGCCTTCACTGGTTTTTGTGTTCATAACTTCGACGATCGGCGCGATTCAGGTTTTCACAGAGATATACATGATGACGGGAGGAAACGCCGATACGAAAACGGCCGTCTTCTACATCTGGCAGACTGGTTTCAATAAATTGCAGATGGGGTACGCGAGTTCAATGTCGATCGTTCTGTTTGCAATAATCTTAGTGATTACTCTTATTCAGATGAGGGTCACAAAGATTTTCAAGGAGGAATGACCTTGAGATCTAAGAGGAAGACCGACCTTATTGTCCATTCTATTTCATACACGCTGTTAATAGCGTTCTCCATAATAATGATCATGCCTTTTGTATGGATGATCTTGTCTACATTCAAAGACCAGAGTGAGCTGATGAGATTTCCCCCAAAATTCCTGCCTGACAAGTTCTCGCTGAAGAACTACGTTGAAGTATTCAGTTCAGTTCCCTTCTTGAGGTATTATCTGAACAGTATACTTATAACTACCGTGGCTGTCACTCTCACATTGCTCACATCCAGTCTTGCCGGCTTTGCCTTTGCAAAATACAAGTTCAAAGGCAGAAACACTATTTTCAAGACTCTGCTCGGCGCGATGATGATTCCTTTTCCCGTCACCATAATCCCGCTGTATATAATGATCTACAATCTGGGCCTTGTAGACACCTACTTGGCTCTGATCGTCACGGGTTCGGTAAGCATATTCGGGATCTTTCTGATGAGGCAATTCATTGTCACTATCCCCGACGACCTGATAGATGCTGCCAGGATAGATGGGTGCTCCGAATTCCAGATTTTCAGAATCATTGTTATTCCAAACATAAGAGCGCCGCTCTCTGCTCTTGCAATCTTTTCCTTCATGGCGACCTGGAACGCTTTCTTGTGGCCTCTTCTGGTTGTTAACAATGACGAGCACAGGACTGTCCAGCTCGGAGTACAGTATTTTACCCAGCGTTACGGCGATTTGATGCATCTTCAGATTACGGCAGCCGCAATGGCCGTTATACCGATAGTGGTGTTGTATCTCTTGTTGCAGAAGCAATTCATCGAGGGCATTACGATGACCGGTTTGAAGGGCTAGTAAGGAGTGATAATATGAAGAAGATCTTGACGTCTTTTTTCTTTATCCTATTCTTATCTTCCGTCTTTCTTTCAATGGAAGCCAGTGGACCTGAGAATATCGTGATCTTGATTTGTGACGGGATGGGTTTTAACCATCTATATATATCGGAACTCGTAACGGGAGAAGCCATGGGAAGCCACAGTCCCGTAGTCAGTATCGGCAGAAACGAGGCTTTAGATAATCTTGTCACCGATTCCGCAGCAGCCGCAACCGCTATCTTTTCCGGTGTTAAGACAATTACTGGATATCTGGGAGTGAATGCATTAGGCGAAGAAGTGAATACTCTTGCAGATATCCTGAAGGAGCAGGGTTGGTGGCTCGGCTTGATCACGAATACACGTTACTACGACGCGACTCCGGCAGCCCTTTACGCTCACGCTCAAAGGAGGGAGACGGAAGTAATCACGGACTTTCTCATGGAAAGTCCTCTCGACTTGTTCTATGCCGGTGGTCTTGAGCAGCTGGGGATCAATCCCTTCACTCAGAAGCCGACTCCAAGAAGCAGAATACACGAACTGATTGCTAGCGGCTACAGGGTCCTCGGGCTGAATTTCGAAGAGCTCGGATCGCCGGAATTTGAAGAGCTGAAGGGGACCGTTGCATTTGTAACCATGGGAGACAAGAGCTTTGAGAACGAACTGCTTCCAGGTGAACCCACTCTCCTCGAAATGGTCGATAGAGCTTTCGAAGTGTTCATGGCTGAAGAGAGAAGCAAGTTTCTGGTTATTGAAGCCGGCAGAATAGACGATGCTTCTCATGTAAACGATTCAGAGGCTGTGCTGGCAGAACTGAGCGCTTTCAGAGACGTGCTGTCTTATCTGCTTACCCGGTTGTCTCTGGACAGGGATCTATTGATCGTGCTTTCTGATCACGAGACGGGAGCGGTAGCGGTACCTTATGGCAAACCAGATGGCGACTTTTCTTTGAGCTGGTCCAGTAACGACCACACGGCCGCCTATGTACCCATAATCGCCTATGGGAAAGGATCGCAGGCCTTCTCAGGATTCTACCATTTAGAGGAAATTCCTCGAAAGATCTGCGGACTATTGGATGTGATTGTATGCGGAGAGTAGTGTTTTTCTTTTTGTTTCTGATATTGCTTGGAGGAACGCTGATGGGAACATCTTTGACTGTAATGACATACAACATAAGGCACGGATTGGGAATCGATGATGTCTTAGATTTCTCAAGAGTTCTCGAGACAATAAGGGGTGTGGATCCGGATATTCTCATCCTCAATGAAGTAGATCAGGAAAACCCAAGGAGTGCAGGACTGAGACAGGCAGAGATTGTTGCGGAAGAGCTCAACATGAGTTACTTCTTCAGTCTGGCAGAGGGCAAGAGCAACTACGGGAACGCTGTTCTCAGCAAATTCCCGATAAAGGCCGAATTTGGCTTCGTGCTTCCGAGACCTGAATGGATGCTTGCCGTGGATAGAGGATGTGCCGCAATAGTCACTGAGGTTGAGGGTCGGGATATCCTGGTTATGGGGACTCATCTCGGTCTTGGTGGAATCATGGAAGTCCAGACAGAGCTCAGGAAGATCCTTGAGGTGTATCTTGAGTACGAAGAGATTCCGGCTATTATCGCCGGAGATCTTAACGCCGAATGGTATGATCTCCAGTATGGTGTTCCTGAGTTTTTCGATCACTTTGGATCGGTGAACAATGAGCTCGGCAAGAGCCTTCACACAATCCCGGCAGATAGACCGGGCAAGCAGATTGATTATATCTTCGTGAATGACTATTTCGATATCATCGACGCATTTACCGTCGATTCGTACGCGTCAGATCATCTGCCCGTCGTTTCGAGGCTCGTCCTTAAATGAAGAATATACCTCTTCTTTTCGTTACTATCGACTCACTCGGTCCTGAGGTTTTGAAGAGGGCCAGGACTCCTTTTTTGGATAGTGTTGCCGAGACCGGTTCAACGGTTAAGGATATGAGATCGTGTTTTCCCACGCTGACAACACCCATGATGAGCACCATTTTGACGGGCGTGTATCCCGAGAAACACGGCATATTCTCTAACACTATCTTGAACAGAGAGGAGAAGAAAGTTGAGGGTAGACTCCGGGATCTCAGAAGACCTCCAGTGACAGATTGTCTGTACGAGAACAACTATAGTATTCTCTCGATACAGCATTTCATGCTTCAGGGAAGAAATGGGGTAAAGCACGTTCAGGTTGACGGAAATAGAAGCGGTGCCATCCGCAAGGCACTGAGAAGAGAGTTGAAGGAGGAGAAATATGACGCCATCTTTTGCCTTTATCAGTCTCTGGACAGTGCAGGGCACAAATACGGACCATTGCACGCTAAGACGATAAGAGAACTAGAAGAGATAGACGACGAACTGGAGCTAGTAGTCGATTTTTTGGAAGAAACTATTGGAGAGTTTGCCATCGTCATCACTTCTGATCATTCAATGTCATTGGCTGACACTCCCACTGAGTTTGACCTGGGTGAAGTCATCACAAGCATCGGTCTCAAGGCAGAATTGGGTAAGGAGGGAAAGAGCGTTTCAAAAGAGACAGACGTTCTGATCCTAAAATACCCCACCGTAAACATCTACACTCTGACAGAAAAAGCAATAGACAGGACAGCTCTGCTCGTGGACGCTCTGAGGAAAATCAGTATAGTTGACAGAATCTATACAAAAGAAGAAATGAAGAAGCTGCATAACCCGGAATACGCCGACATAGCTTTTTGCTTGAAAAGAGGCTATTCAAACTCATTGAAGTCTAGAAGGCCCGGGTCCTTTTTTGGATATCACGGAACCTACCACGAGGAGCCCTCCGTGTTCATGTTTAGAGATATTCACAAGACAAAGAACTGTATTGAGAGGGGTACATTAGTCGATATTGCACCAACAACTCTGGATTTACTGGGCATACAATCATCTGTCGATTTCGATGGAATATCACTGAAGAAATGAGGTTTGAAAATTGATTCTGACAAAACTTGATTATCATCTGCACACAAGCTATTCAGACGGAGAGATGAGCTTCCCCCAGCTTCTTGAAGCTTTGGAAGGAAATGTGAATGTCTGTGGTGTGACCGATCACTTTGAGCTAAACCATCCATGCAGCATAGAATTCACAAAAGACTATCTAGAGGCCTTCGGGGCTTTCAAAGATAAGGCCCTAAGACTTGGCATCTCCGCTCATCTCGGCGTGGAGACCGGACTCGGAAAGAACGGCATACTATTACCCCATATGATGAGTGAAATTGAGTACGTCATTGCGAGCCTTCATAGAGTTCCTCTACAGGGAGCAAGCAGTGAAGAATACTGGGAAGCTTACAAGAGCATTATTTCTGATAATGCGCGAAGAGGAGGCTTTCAGATTCTGGGACACGTCGAGGGCTATCTGCCGATTCTACCTTTTCTTGATCGCGATCCGGGATTCGACAAAAAAAGAGAGATTGAGCGGCAGATCATTGAAGAGTACTTCACGCTTGACTGGTACTCGCGATTGGCAAAGGATCTAGAGGTAAACGATATTGCACTTGAAATACACGAGCCATCAAAAACACCACGATTGGAAGTTCTGGATATTATGAAACGCTTCGGAGTTGCTTTCTCTTACGGAACCGATTCCCACATGCCTGAGCAAGTGTCGAAGAGAAGTTATCTGAAGAGAGTCATCCAGGAACTCGATCTGAAGGAAAGTGATTTTCTCGACATCGAGACGATTAGATCGAAAACATAGAGTATTTCAGGAGGAACCAGTATGACAAACGTAGGTATTATCGGTTGTGGAATGATGGGTAGAGTCCATTCTATTGCATACACCGGTCTGGAGAACGTCAATGTGAAAGCCGTAGCGAGTCTCTCAAGAGAACAGACACTTGAATGTGCAAGACTCGCCTCTTCAAGAACATCTACAGTAGATGAGATACTTAACGATGAAGAAATAGAGATAGTCAGCATCTGTACACCCACGGATACTCACAGAGACCTTGTGGTAGAAGCTGCAAGAAGCAAGAAGCACATCTTCTGCGAGAAACCAATAGCCCGCACTCTAGAAGACGCTCTGGAAATGGTTGAGGTTTGCAGGCAAAACGGTGTTTCGCTGGGTGTGGATCATGTAGTGAGATTCTTTGACTCTTACTCTAGGGCGAAGAGCCTTATTGAAGAGGGCACAATCGGAAAGGTAGTAATGGCAAGGCTTTATCGCGGAGGAGTCTTTCCAAAGCACGGCTGGAACAACTGGTTCGACGAACTCGGTAGAAGCGGTGGAGTTCTTCTTGATCTTTCCATTCACGACTTCGACTTCTTGAGAACGGTCCTGGGTGAAGTAGAGTCCATAACCGCAAGAAGCGTGAAAAACACTCCTTCCCATCCAGGCAGAAACAGAGACCATGCCTTAGCGATTCTTAAATTCGCGAACGGTTCGCTGGCTCACGTTGAGGGCAGCTGGGCAGAACCGGATAACGCACCTTCAAAATTCGCAACTTCTTTCGAATTCGTTGGTAGAGATGGAATGATAACCTACGATAGCGATGAGGATTTCACTATGAGAGTCCAGACAGCCTCCAACGATTACCCGTCTTTCTCAAAGAGCACCCCCGCAGCCAATGATCCTTATGGATTACATATACAGAAGTTCATAGAAGCGGTGAGAGAAGAAAGAAAGGTCCCAGTCGATGGTACTGAGGCCATCGAGGCGCTAAAAATCTCCCTTGCAGCCAACAGATCTGCAGAAAGCGGAAGACCTGTGAAGCTTCTGGAGGTGGTATAGGTGTTTAGGATAGGATTTCTCGGAATCGCACACACGCATGGATACAGTTACATAAGACAAATTCAATCTTTCTCAAATATGAGCGTCACAGGAGTATTCGATCGTGATGCAGACAAATCAAAAAAGGCCTCAGAACTATTCGGAACAAGAGCTTTTGAAGATCCTCTAGAGCTAATCGAAAACTCCGATGGGGTAGTAGTTACTTCCGAGAACTCATTCCATAAGAAATATGCGGAACTTGCCATGAACAAAGGCAGACACGTTCTGTGCGAAAAACCCATCGCCACAACCGAAGAAGACGCGAGATCGATGCTGCAAACGGCCAGAGAAAACAACGTTGTTTTTCAGATGGCCTTTCCCGTAAGATACGCTCCTTCTATTCAGCAAGCAAGAAAGGAAATTGAGACGGGCAAGCTTGGTAGAATTCTCTCGGTTTCGGCGACAAATCATGGAAGAATGCCAGGCGGATGGTTCGTAGATGAGAAGCTTTCCGGCGGAGGGGCGGTTATGGATCACACAGTTCACGTCGTGGATATTATCCGGTGGCTTCTAGATGTTGAGATTATCGAGGTATCGGCCGAATATGGAAGACTCATTTACGACATCCCAGTTGAAGACTGTGGCCTTCTCCTGCTAAGTCTTTCCGACGATTCCTTCATGAGTCTCGATTGCAGCTGGTCAAGACCTGAAGCCTATCCTTACTGGGGAGATGTAACTCTCAATGTTGTCGGCACAGAGGGTACGCTGAGGATAAACGCCTTTGATGCGAAGCTGAAAGTCTTCTCAAACAAGAGAGGAGTCTTCTGGGAGAATTATGGAGACAGTTTCGACAGGGCACTAATTAAGGAATTCGCTGATTCTGTAATCGAGGAAAGAAAACCTTTGACCTCAGGAGAAGATGGACTTGAAGCTCTAAGAGTTGCTCTTGCAGCATATGAAAGCGGAAAGATAGGTCGTCCGGTTCAACTGAATCATTAGCAGCTCGCTGTTTTGAAAGACAATTAAAGGTGGTGGAAACTATGAAAGGGAAAAGAATATTGATCATTTTGGCAATTGCGCTCGTGAGTATCATGACTTTCGGTCAGATAGAAGTGGAGATGCTGCCATTTTGCTCGAGTGGAATAGAGAGGATGCCGTGGCTTCACGACGGCATTCTGTATTTCGTAGGGACAAACTACGATATTTACTACACAACACTTGAAAACGGAGAATGGGCAGAACCACAGTGGCTTCCAGGAGAAATCAACACGTCTGAGTACGAGATCAATCCCTGTGTGATAGAAAATGATGGAGTGTTGGTTATGTATTTTGGTAGATACTCGGCTGACACCGACTATGATTTCTACAGAGCGGTATTCGATGAAGAGAAGGGTGGCTGGACAGAAGGTACTCTAATAACTGAACTCAGCACGGACGTAAAAGAGTGGGATATCTGGGTGAATTCGGAAGAGACCGTAGTATATTTCACTTCGGAAGGCACTTTTGACGGAAAGGAACCTATCGGAGGAAGAGATATCTGGAGATCTGAATCAATCGACGGGAAATGGTCGTCGCCGGAGAATCCCAGCTTCCTTAACACCGGCGGCGATGAATGGTCGGTATTCGTTGCTCCTGATGGCTCCATATGGTTTGATTCGGCAAGGGATGACTCTATTGGAGGATATGACATTTATCGCTGGGATCCTTACACCAGGAGTATCGAGCACACCGGAGAACATATCAACACATTTCTCGACGAAAGAAGTCTTTGGACCGACGGACAGATAATGTACTTCTCGGCATTGAACAGACCCGATGGAGCAGGAAGCTACGACATCTTCACATTGTCATCTCCTCAGGAACCGGTAGCTGAGAAAGAACCAGTGGTCGAACTCGTAGACCCAATAGCCATGTCTATCAATGATATTCGACAGAAATCCGAAGGCAGGTACTTGCTTCTAAACACCATCGTTGAGGTTGAAGGAATAGCGGTTGTAAGCTCAGGCCTCTGGCACGACTCGGCGAATTACTTCGCCCTAACAGACAAGAGCGCAGGCATTCTCATCTATGCTCAAGGTTTCAAGGAGCCGCTCGTAGAGAAAGGCGATCTTGTACGGGTGAAAGGTACTCTCTCCACGGTTGGATATACAACAGATGTAAACAGCCTTGTCATAAGACCGGCCTCTCCCGATGACATTGAGATAATCAGGAAGGGAGAGACATTGCCCGATCCTGTGATCATCTTTACAGATTCTGCAAAGAGCCAGCTCATAAACCTTGAAGGTTCTTCGGTAATGATTTTCGGGAAGATAAGCGCTTACGACAACGAAACAATTTCCAGGGGTTTCTGGCTGACTGGACCTTCAGACCGTGATTTTGACAACGTATCGGCTGGAATGAAAGTGAAGTTCTATGACTATGCCGGCATAGACATATCTGCTCTAGGCGATGGAAGCTTCGTTGCAGTACAGGGAGTCCTGATCCAGGATAATGAAGGGGAGTTCTATGTCAGACCCACCATCGACGAAGACATTCGAGAGCACACAGAAAACAGGATCTTGTTCTTAACTACAATTGCAAGAAAGGACCTGCTCACTCCGACAGAGGAAGAACCTGAAACCACAAAGAAAGAAGAGTCGAGAGATCTCGTACTCCCTGAGAATGTGGAAGCCGTCACTTGGCAGCTATCGTCCGACAACGATTTCTTTTCTTCGAGCATTGCTGGAACGTCAAATGGAAAAGAAGTCTATGCCAGTCTTTACAAGGAAAAGGGAACAAGAACCAAAAACCATCCACCTGCAATCTATGAGCACATTCAGGGAAACATGTCAAGCAAGATACCCTTTCCGGGGGAAGCCGAATTTCCCTACCTCAAGGACAATACGCTGCTCTTTGCAGGAAGAATTCTGCCTGATGATCAAGACAGTGACTGGGATATATTTTCGTATGACACGTCAACAAAAGAGATAAAGACTCTGACATCGGAATCATATGACCAGATTGAACCCGTAATCTCTCCCAAGAAGGACTTCTTGCTTTACTCGGAAAGAAGAGAAGGCAAATGGTTTGTTGTGAAACAGGATTTGTCGTCCGGTGAGAGGACGACTGTCGCTGAGAATGCGAGGTCACCTACATTATCCCCTACAGGAAACGATCTTGCTTTCCAGCAATGGAACGGAAAAGACTGGGACATAGTGACCCTGAACATGAAAACCGGCAAGAAGACTGGGATTCTAAGCAGCTCATTCAATGAGTTTTCTCCCTTTTGGTCGCCTCACGGCACAAAGCTTGCATTTATTGCCGATTACAGAGGAGAAGTAGAAGTGTTTATCATGGATCTCTTCGACTACACGATTACTGCAGCAACGATGGATATCTTCTTAACCACAAATCCATTCTGGCTCGATGAAAGCACATTGGGTTTCACAATGAAGACAAATCTTGGATGGAATATCGTTAAGACAAGCACCTCGCTGAAGGAAAAGCCTTCGTCTGAGAGTTCAGTTGAGGAATACCAATTCATTGTCTCTCCGAGATTTGCTTTCCCCTATCTAAGTGACAATCGCATCCTTGAAATACTAACAGAAGAAAGCTATTCACAAGAAAGAGCAAGACTGCTTAGCAAAGCCGGAAGCGCATATGAGTTGTCACAAATCGGTGAAAACACCTACATTATCCCGGATCGCATTCCCGAAGGCCTTTATTCGCTTGAGGTTTTCGCAGAGAACAACGGTCGTCTATACCATCAGCTGGAAGAACACTCCGTTCGAATCGGACACACGGATGACTCCTTCACAGTCATTCAGATTACTGACCTCCATCTCGATCTGCCGGGTAAACCCGAGAATATGCTCCTGTTCGAAAGACTTCTTAGTGAGATTCGTGAAGAAAGCCCCGATCTGATGCTAATAACAGGCGATCTTTCTAGCTCTGCCCTTGCATATACAACTGACTGGGAATTCATAAAGAAGAAGGTTCTTGAATACTGTGACTTTCCCGTATTTGCTGTGCCAGGGAATCACGATACTCAAAGATCCGGGAAGACTAGCGGGATCGAACTGTGGAAAGAGGTCTTTGGTCCTTGTTACTACAGCTTTCAATGGGGTTCCTGGCACTTCATGGGTCTAAATACGGCCGATTCAGATTACGGATTTGTGAGCGGCGTAGTTTCCGAAGAACAGATGAAATGGATAGCCGAAGAACTGACCAGAATTGGCTCTGGAAAGATCCTTCTTTTCGCCCATCACAACTTCTACGATGATCGATGGATCTTCTTCGAAGAAACTGCCCTGCGAAGAGAGATGCTAGAACTTTTCAGCACTAGCAGCGTCGCGCTGGCTCTTTTTGGTCATAGACATAGCGATGCGATAGACTATTCACTTAATACACTTGCCGTTACGACGAAGAGGGCAGTGGAAACTGACGGCACACTTGCGTACAGAAGAATAGTGGTGAAGGAAGGCCAAATCGTAGAACTGGTTGAAGTTGAGCCGAAGAGCTCGGTATTTTTCTAGAAGCTGCAAGTACCAAGATACAACTTGAATAATAAACGGTTATCCGTTATCGGTTACCCGTTCTCCGACAAGAGCACATCTTAGTCGAAAAACGGAAGGAGCCGAAAAGCATCGGCGGACGCAAGACCGGTGAAGAACCTTTGTGGAAGTGAGGCCGCTTCGCAGGAGGCCTTTCAGGTCAGCCGTCACCGGTCCTCCGTCCTCCGACAAGAGCTGTAAGACGCAGTACTCCGAAGATTATCGGCGGACGCAAGGCCCTCTTCGCGGGGAAAGATCTTTAGAGCCAGTCTGCTAACGCAGGCCAGTCAGGCTCCGCCTGGCCAGTCTCGCCTTCGGCGAGGCCAGTTCCGACTGCGTCGGTCAAGCAAAGACCATTGAGAAAGAGCATTGTGGAGAGGTTCGCTGCGCTCACGAGAGAATTGAGAGAGAAGAAACCAGATTGGCGATGAAACTTACCCCGTCACATGCATCTCTTTCATCTCACCTTGTGACCAACGAAGAACAGATCCTTCCTCTGGAACAAATAGCGATTTTTTCCTCATTGACGTCTGCTCTTCTCGGAGAACGGTGGACCGTTGACGGACAACGTTCTCTTCACCAGCGTGCAGCGGATCTTACGGCGAGATTCCGTGCAGGCCCATCACTGGATAACAGAAGAGGCGTTGAGCAAGTTAGGCTTTACGGGATGACAATGTCAGACAATTATGCGATTCTTTTGTGGGGGCGAACGGCCGTTCGCCCGAAGGAGGTCTTGGTTGGAATCTCTGCCTTTTACGCGAATTAAGGACTTTAGGAACATTTGGGAGCCAGTCTGCTAACGCAGGCCAGTCGCACTTCTAGCGGCTAGTCTTTGCTTCGCAAAGGACGGTTCCGCTTCGCGTGCAGAAAAGGCGCTAAGCGCTTAAAAGAGTCGCCTTTCGACCTTCGTCCAAGATCACGGACCCGTCCTTCGAAAAGATCAACCGAGAAGGATCATTTCGAGATGTTCACTGAGTTCACGAGAAGAATGAGATTCTGAGCAAGATCATTTCAGAATGACATGACCATGTGAACAACATGAACCAATGGAAGACTTTTGTCCCAGCGATTTGTACTCTGACGGGGTGCTGGAGCTGTCTCGTTTTTCCTTGTCATCAAGTGAAGACTGCTTTGATGTGCTCCTGTTCATGGCATTTACGCGGGATTTCACACTTAGGAACCGCTTTGCTCCGAGTGCTTTTGAGAGTCGTATAGCGGTTTCTTGATGCTAGACGCTGTGAAAAGCCCTGAACAGGACTCTCAAGGACTGAAAAGCACATGAAACTGCCTAATCGGTGATGGCAAAGAGTAGTCTATAATGTTGTCTGGCAGAGAGATTAGAGAAATGATCGCAGACATAATAAATTCAATCGAAAGGATTGTGCCCTACGCAGTTGAGATTTCATACGATGAACTCATGATTGGCCGAAACAGATTGAGATTGGCTATTAGGAGCCAGTCTGGATACCTTTTGCGCTGTGAAGAAGGCAAAATGAAACCGGCTCCCGCTACTGTTTCAGTTACTGGGAGCCGGTTTTATAATCAAGCTGGAGTCTTTATTTCTCTTCGGTATTGCTTATGGTTCCATCTGCATGGTACTCCATCAGGCGAACCTCTGTGAGCTGCTCGCCAGATTCGATAACCACAAAGCACCTTTCTAGACCAATCAGATTTTCGTCAATCCAGGTACCGCTGTTGGCGTATACTTTTTCTTTGTCATAACCTTCTACATATCGATCTATGACAGGTACGTGCGAATGCCCGAAAACAACCACATCAACGGTCGGATCCAGATCAAAATACTGCTTAACAGCCTGTTTATCAAAGAAAGTATGGTCAACTGCACCCACAGTTGCTTCGGAATAAGGGTTCTTACTGGCCACTCTATTGTTCTGCTGAACTTCGTCCCAACGTCTTTGAGCGTTAGCGTATAACACGGCGCTTATCGAACCATCGTCCTGGACTGTAGGCATCAAATCGCTCAGAGAAAAATTGTTGTCGTATCCATTTACACCGACGTAAATGGCTTTTTCATCGAATTCAGCTTTGATGGGGAAGGTTGTCATTGCCCACAGCCATACACTGTAATACGTGTAGGCATTAACCTGATCCACATCTTCTTTTGAGGGAGCTTCAATCTTAGGGAACTCCTTCTGAGGTGCTGATTTGCCTTCCGCAACGGATGTAGATGCAATTCGTGTGAAGAAATAACCAGGAGGCAAAAACGAGGGATAATCGCCGGTTATTTCTTTGTTGGACAATGTATCGGGTGCGCAGAAAGAGTCATAACGATGGCCGTGCTCAATGACAATCTCGGAGCGCACACCCGTGCGATAAGTTCCCAGACCGTCAACATCGCGAGCCTGGACAATCCCTGGGATCAAATTGGTAAGTGTTTCTTCGTCCAAGAGAAGGTCGTGATTGCCCGGAACATACGCAACAACAATGCCGCTTTGAATAATCTTTTTGAATGCTGCAACAATCAAAGCGTTGTTTTCCGCAACCTGTTCGAAGAAAGCTCCCAAATCGTTATGGGGCTCATACGATATCGGAACGAACCACTCGTCTAACATGTCTCCTGCAACAACAAGCTCGTCTATGTCGCTTATCACTAGTCGTTCGAGGAACTCAGCGATAAGGTCTTTGTTTTTCACAGTTTCGGAAAAACTGTCATCGACTCCTAGATGAAGATCACTGATAACAACTATCCTGTAGGCTTCATGAGTGGATTCCTTTTCCCATAAAGGCAGCGGTTCGATTTCTCTTACAAGACTTGCAGATCCCACCACAGACAAAGCAATCATTAGAACTAGTGTCAAAACGAATCTCACTCTAAATCCATGCATAGTATTCCTCCCATTTGGACGCGTCTGCTGAATATTAATCAAGCTCCTCATTATACGGCAAAAAGAGGGTGCATTTGTATCTAATCCAATTTATTATTCTTACGAATGAAGCATTCGTATACTTTTGTCGTACTTGTCCTTAGGCCCTTGGTGACAGACTCGATTTTTAACATTTTAGTAATGTACTTCTTTATTGAAGAGTAAGAAAATGTAAGTTACTGGATCCAAGGATGTCTTCGTCAGAATCTAGGCCGGGAAGACCATCCATGTAATTGAGAATCGCACCGCGAGAAAATATCGGTTTGCTGTAGCCAAAGGAGGTGAAGAGTCAATTTAATCGAAAAGCTATCGGAATTGCCTAAACGGCAAGTACTGGATGAAAGAAGCGAGAAACAGAAAGAGAAACATATTTTTAGCAGCACAGTCACTCTAGTGCATTCAACGCCGTAATTGCTTTCTTAGCGCCTACATGATTCTCTTCCTAGCAGTAAAGTGTCTACAACGGTCCTGCAGAGTTCAGCTTTGACTGCAGTCTGATGATCCCATATCCTGATAACCACTCGACAGCGTCCTTCAAAGACTCTGATACTTTTCGCGGACAGTGACCTAGAATTCTTGAAGCCTTCTCATGAGAGTACCTGTAATTTCTGGTGAGCGTGTGAACTGTGTAGGGAGTGAAAGCAGCTTTCGTCTTCGAGATCATATAGTATAGTGTCGACATGGCCGAAAGTACGTAAGCTGTGGTGCTCTTCAGGAAAGCATCTACTTTCTTTCGACCGGTTAACTGATGAAGTATGTCGGTCAGCTCACGGATAGAGATCACTTCGCCGCCGAGAATGTAGACCTCTCCGGCCTTGGCCTTTATCGAGGCTTCTATCTCCGATCTCACTACATCTCGCACATCTACGAAATCGAAAGACCCCTCGATTCCTACTCTCAACTTGCCTGTTGCGAAGAGCCTTATCATGTTTCCCATTTCGGAAAGTTTGTAATCGAAAGGACCAATGATGCCAGTCGGGCAAAGTACGACGGCGTTCAGCCCTTCTCTTGCTGCCGTGAGGACGTTTAGCACAGCTTCCGCCTTGGATTTCCCGTAGACACCGCTTGTTCGAGCCGGGTTGAACGAGACGTTCTCATCTATCACGCTTCCCGGTTCTAGCTCGGTAAAGGCGTGGATGGAGCTCGTGTAGATTAACTTTCCCACATGCTTAACCTTGCAGGCATGGATAACGTTCTCCGTACCGCCTACGTTGACACTCCTCACTTGCTTTTTCATGGTTGGCATTATGGAAATTAATGCTGCCAGATGATAGACGGTCTCTATTCCTTCACAGGCTTTGATCACGAAATCCCTGTCCCTAATATCGCCGCGAAGTATCTCTACTCTATCTAGTTTGAACATAGAGACATCTTCTCCGGGCAGGACAATTGCCCTTATTTTCTCGCCCCTATTAACTAACTCTCTGACTAGGACGTTACCGACGTGACCGCTCGCACCAGTTACAAGAATCATGCCTTATCACCTCAGTTCTTGCCACCGGAGTCGATGAATTTCTCATCGACAACTATGCTAGTAATTCTCTCGAAACCATCGGTGATGATCGCGAGATCTTCGCTTCCAACGTTTCTAATGAACGTTGAGATCAACTTCGAGAAGTTGCCCAAAAAACTCTCGAAAAAGCTCTTGCCGCTATCTGTAAGGGTTATCATGATTACTCTTCTATCTTCTTCTGAACGAATGCGGGCAAGCAACCCCTTTCTCTCCATGTCGTCCACAAGAACGGTGATATTGCTCTTCGTCATTGAGTATTCCTTTGCCAGCGAGGACATGCTCTCTGGACCTTTGAGTGCAACATATAACAAGATGTAAAGCTCTATTGTCTTCATCTCTTCGGCTTCTATGCTGAATGAGAAGAACTTGGTGAAGTTCCGGATCAGATCGAATACCGTTTCCAGAATCTTTTCCGGACTGATTTCATTGCCTTCCATAGTCATGTTGCACCTCCCATTTGACTATTATAACAGTTAAAGTATTGAACGATCAACAAATTTTACTGTACATAAACATAACTTTTTCCGAGATAGTAGTAGAATTCTATCAAAGGGGGAGTTCAAAATGATCAACCGTAAGATCTCCATATCTATAATCGCCCTGTTCACAATCATCACTGTAGTAATGGGGCTCTTTATCTTAAAAATGGAGATCAGCGTCTCCAGCGAATTCCTTCTGCCAGAGAAATCTCCTTCGAGAGAAAACATGAGAATGATGGAGAATCTTTTCGGAAGTGAGAAGCAGATTATCATTGTAGTCAAGACGGACGGTCTTTTCAAGGAAGAGAACTCACTCAAGATCCATAACTTCCTCCAGAAACTCTCCTCGATCGAGGGAGTCGTTAGTTACAACTCCTATCAGGATGCAGCGAAGGTTAGTCTGATTGGCGGCACTAACGTTGAGCCGTACTTCGTGGAAGGACTTCCTAATGACAATGTCGGCGAGATACTTAATAATCCACTCTATCTGGACAACCTTCTGAACGAGAAAGGCGAAGTTGCACTAATTCCGATAAATGTGACCGATGGTGCCGATGTGAAAAGGATTCTTGAAGTGGCCAACGATTCGCTCGTAGGTATGGAGTTCTACGCCAGCGGTGAGCCAATAGTCGATCAAGAGCTTAACAGCTCCATACTGGCGCTTCTGGTGGTATATCCCCCCATCCTCTTCGGACTAATCTGCTTCATATACTTTCTGAGGCTTGGAAGCGTCAGGGCGGCTGTCATTCCTTCGATTCTTTCAATCATTGCCGCTGTCTGGACTTACGGTTTTAGCGTAATGATCGGTTTGGATATAAACATTCTCACATCTACGGTCGGGCTCTTTATAGTTATAATCTCGTCGTCCTATGGACTCCATTTTGTAGACCGGTACATTACAAACAGGAGATTTCTTGAAAGAAGTATTGCGCTGAAACGCACAATACGCGAAGAGCTCATACCGGTATTTCTCTCGGCGCTTACTACGGCGGTCGGTTTTCTGACATTCTTGGTGAGTAGCCTTGAGGCCTTCAGGCAACTGGGTATAATGGTCTCACTTGGGATCATGATGAGCTCGGCGCTTGTCTTGCTTATGCTTCCCGCTGCTCTCTATTTCATGGATCTCCCGGCAGTGAAGAGAAAGCTCAGGTTCAAAGGGCCAACACGAGAAAGAGCAATTAAGATCGACAAGGTAGTACTTCTAGTGATAATAGTCTTTGCAGTCGTCTCACCCTTTCTCATTTCTAGAATAGAAAGGAACTTCGACCAGTTCGATTATTTCAGAAAGAGCTCCGAGATCGTGAAATCGGCCGAGACTATCAGAGAAGAGTTTGGATGGAACATGCCTTTTTACGTTATCCTTGACAAGAACAGCATCTACACCGGCGCCGATGCACAAATCATTTCGAACCTAATTTCCGACATAAACCAGCTAGAAGAGGTCAAGGGCGTTTCCTCTATAATGGATGTTTCCAGCGCGTTCAACATTCCGCTGCCGATCCTACAGCTAGCGGCGCGCAGCGGAGATCTGCCTATTCAGCAGTACATGGTTGGAAACTCATTACGGCTACTGGTGAAGACACCTAATACCGATGCAGTAAGCTCGCAGCGTCTCGAAGATGATTTGAAGGAAATACTCGAGAAGTATCCCCAGTATTCTCCTTACGTAGCTTCTCCGTTGTTGATAATATCCGGTGTAAACAACGAGATACTCGGTAGTCAGGTCAGTACAATACTGTGGGCCTTAGTAGTCATAACATTGCTCCTGATAATCGTTTTCAGGTCTTTCAAGCTGGCTTTGGTTTCTGTTCTGCCAATTGCCCTGTCTGTATTCTTCAATTTCTCTTACATGGCGATACTGGGTATTAGGCTGGAAATCTCGACGGCAATAGTCGCTGGAATTCTTCTGGGAATGACAATAGATTATGCAATTCATCTGATCAATAGATTCATAGAGACTAAAGACATCTATAAGGCAAGAGAGGAAGTCAGACCAGCGGTACTCTCGAATACCATTGCACTTGCGGCGGGTTTCGCCACGCTTGTCTTTGCGCCCTTGAAACTCTTCTCAGGACTCGGACTGCTTCTTGCCATAGGAATGGTTACCGGCGCCATAGTCACTCTCACCCTCATTCCAACAATCATCAGCAAATGGAAGATGTCTAAGCATTGATTCTTCTTACTAAGAAAGCGAGATGAGAATCAGTTTGAAGACGGACGGCTGTAGAGACTTTTTTGCAGGTCCGGGGTTCCGGGTTGGATAAGAAACTTTAGAACCAAAACCCTTCACTTTTTTTGCGGAAATGGACGAAGTAATATCACTGTTGCAGAAACTGTAGGCAGAATTAGTCACTTTCTGAGTAGAAATGCTAACATTGACTTGGTTGTTATTTTGTTTTTTTGAGAGCGGGTCTCTGGCAGGAGATCCGTTCTCGTTTTTTTCTGCCCGATCCATGGCGAATCTCCTTCCTTTCTTAAGTGCAGTTCCAAGTTCCAGTTGTTAGTTGCAGGCAAAAGAGCCGACTGCATAATAAACGCTGACCGCTTTACGATGTAGAAAACGAAGGATCGGGTTAGAAGAGCGGGTTAGGAAATACGGGTAACTATGAGCGGGTCATAAGAAGCAGGTTTTGAAGTGGGAGATCCCGTGCAGAACCATCACGGGATGACAATTTCAGATGATTGTGCAGTTCTCTTGTAGGGGCGAACGGCCGTTCGCCCGAAAAAGGTCCTGGTTGGATTCTCTGCCTTTTACGCGAAAAATGGGACAGACCGTAGGAGCGTTTGGGAGCCAGTCTGCTAACAAAGGCCAGTCAGGCTCCGCCTGGCCAGTCTCGCCTACAGCGAGGCCAGTTCCGGCCATGCCGGTTTTTTTGTGACAGACTCCATTATTTACATCTAGTTAACGTTTGCATGCTCATTCCAACATCTTCGTACCAGGCCAGTCATGCTTCTCGGAGAAATTAAACTCCGTTTTGATGTAAGGAACCGTCCTTGGTCCTTCGTCCCAGATCATGAACCCGTCCCTCGAAAGAGCAGTTCTTTGTTCCGGCACTTCGGGCCCAGGTTCTTGGTTAAGGAGCGTGAGAGAATAATAGAGATGGAGAGACGTATGAGAAGAACGAGATCCCGTGCAAACCCGCCAAACAGGATCCCGGAACAGGAGACCCAAACAGGAGCATTTTGGGGCAGGCTTATTGGGGCAGGTTCTACGGGATGACAATTTCAGATGATTGTGCAGTTCTCTTGTAGGGGCGAACGGCCGTTCGCCCGAAAAAGGTCCTGGTTGGATTCTCTGCCTTTTACGCGAAAAATGGGACAGACCGTAGGAACGTTTGGGAGCCAGTCTGCTAACAAAGGCCAGTCAGGCTCCGCCTGGCCAGTCTCGCCTACAGCGAGGCCAGTTCCGACTTCGTCGGGCAAGCAAAGACCATTGAGAAAGAGCGTTGTGGAGAGGTTCGCTGCGCTCACGAGAGAATTGAGAGAGAAGAGACCAGTAAGATTGGCGATTAAACTTACACCGTCACGTGCATCTCTTTGATCTCACTTTGACTAACCAAGAACAGATCCTTCCTCTGGAACAAAGAGCAATTTTTTCCTCATTGACGTCTGCTCTTCTCGGAGAACAGTGGACCGCCGACGGACAATGTTGTCTTCGCAGCGGTCAGCGCGTTTTCGTTCTTAAGCGTGCAGCGCATCTTACGGTGAGATCCCGTACAGACCCCCCAAACTGAACCTCCAATCACGATCCCTGAACAGGACCTTTTCAGGGCAGGCTCATTAAGGCAGCTCATTGGGGCAGGCTTTACGGGATAACAAACTGAGTGGTACTAGGGGAAGCTATATGGGATGCTGATGCAGGAGAATGATGAGACAATTGGCGTTTCCGTGAAGCTGAGATTGTTCACCGCTCTTAAATGGGTTTCGAATCCTCCCTTGAGGTAGCTCATCATTACCCATAAGTTAGGGAGTAATCGAGAGATATCATATGATGTCTCTTCTACCTTGACTGTATATGCTGTGTTAGGCTCTCAATGATTTTGATCTTAAATCCTCCCTTGAGGGAGGAGGGCCACAAAGTGCGGAGGGTGTACACTAATTCGCAACATCGAAATGTAAGATATCACAAGTGAGAAGAATCAAGTGGAACACAAATGCCCATTTCCCGATCAGAAGGAAAAGGCTTCATTCGTTAATGCAACATGGTTAGGAGTTTCGCCATTCTCTATTAGCTATGTTCTCTGTTCTTGTGCAATTTGCAGAAGCTTTTGTCTAATTTCCTCTACGACGCCTTCAATGTTGTAACAAAAATCTCTTTCAGGCACGCGGATAACAATTGAGCTCAAGTTCTCAAGCTCTTTTCGTCTCTTTCTAACTTCATCGCCCCGTATGTAATGGGAGCTAGTGTCTACTTCAATTACAAGGCTCAATTCCTTGCAGAAGAAATCAACAATGTATCTTCCAATGCGCTTTTGTCTTATTAATCTGTAGCCCGCGATCTGTTTTTTTGAGTCGTTGCCAGAAAAGCACTTCCGCAAGCGTTCCCACCCGCTCAAGCGGGGATATAAGATCAAGAGCAAGGAAGAGCAGGGTCTAGGGTTGTCGGGTCTGGGGTGTGGCAATAGCGAAAGAGTGGTTCAGGCCCAAGCGGGGACTTAAGATCAATAATGTAGACATGCATAAGAAATCACGTCGATTTGATAGTGATAACCGATTATGGAACTAAGGAATAAGATGACGTAGGTAATGATAAGGTTCTCAAACGGGGATTTTGATTAAGAAGGGGTCACAAGTGACTCATAACAAGGATATTGACAAAGTGAAGACTCGGAAGTATGATTAGTTGGAATAGTTATACTAGTAATACACATGGAACAACTCCGAATCTGTTATCAGAAGGAGCGAATGTGTTATGAAGGCAAAAAGTGAAACCAACGGAAAGTATATGGGTTCGGTTAAGGTCGGTCAGAAGGGACAGATTGTGATCCCAAAAGATGTCAGAGATATGTTTGGGATTTCTCCTGGAGACACGCTGATACTTCTTGCGGATTCAGAGAAAGGCATTGCCATAGAAAGGTATGGCGTTTTCGACAGGATCGCTGACGCGATTTTATCAGGAAGAGCTAAAGAGGTTTATCCTGATTACAGCGAAGAGGACTCGATTAGATTCGCGAAAGCCGTGAAATCGATCGATGATGAGGATGAAGAGAAATGACAGCGATCGAGACAAAGAGCTTGTCAAAGACATACAAAGTAACAAGAGCAGTGGAAGATCTCAATCTTACGATTGAAAAAGGTGAGTTATTCGCCTTGCTAGGTGTCAACGGCGCGGGAAAGACTACTGCAATCAAAATGCTTTCCTGTCTCATAAAACCAACAAGTGGTGATGCTTTATTAATGGGAAATAGCGTTGTGACCTCTCCGCTTAAAGTCAAGGAAATCATAAACGTTTCGCCGCAAGAAACCGCCGTGGCCCCTAATCTTTCCGTGCGTGAGAACCTCGAACTGATGTGCGGGATCTATGGTTACGACTCGAAAAGGACACAACAGATGACAGACAAGGTAATTTCAGATTTCTCTCTTTCGGAAATTGAAAAGAGCAGAGCTCGAATTCTCTCGGGAGGTTGGCAGCGTAGGCTTTCCATAGCCATGGCTCTAATTACGGAACCGGAGATCCTCTTTCTTGATGAGCCAACTCTGGGTCTGGATGTGCTTGCACGCCGCGGACTATGGCGAATCATACAAGAGATGAAAGGGAGAATCACGATTCTCCTTACTACACATTACCTTGAAGAAGCAGAGGCGCTGGCAGATAGAATAGCAATAATGTCTCGTGGAAGGCTGGTTGCCGTTGGAACTGCCGCTGAGCTTAAGGAACTGGCAAATGCCAGTAGCTTTGAAGATGCATTCGTTGCGCTGTGCGAGGGAGAAAAGACCTATGAAAATGAGTAGTTTTGCGATTAGGAATGCAAAGGAGCTACTTAGAGATAAACTGAATCTGGCTTTCGGGATAGGTTTCCCAGTAATCGTTCTACTGATGCTTAGCTTGATTCAGTCTAATGTACCAGTAGAACTCTTCTCAATCAAAAATCTAACTCCGGGTATAGCGGTCTTTGGCCTTTCTTTCATATCTTTGTTCTCGGGAATGATCATTGCGAAGGATCGTACAAGTTCCTTTATGTTGAGGCTTTTCACTTCCCCAATGAAAGCCAGAGACTATATACTTGGATATACTTTGCCATTAATCCCCATGTCGGCGCTGCAAATACTGGCTTGTTTCCTAGTAGCTGTACTACTGGGACTAGATGTCAGTATAAATATTCTTCTGACAGTCGTTGTGTTGATGCCGGCCGCACTAGTGAATATCGCGCTAGGATTGCTTTGTGGGAGCATTTTCACCGAGAAACAGGTCGGAGGGCTTTGCGGCGCGCTCCTTACCAATGGCTCTGCATGGCTTTCCGGCGCGTGGTTCCCTGTGGAGTTAGTCGGAGGAGCTTTCAAGGCCGTCGCAGAGGCTCTGCCTTTCATGCATGCTGTCAATGCCGGTAGACACGCTTTGAATGGTGAATACAACAGAATAATGCCGGAACTGGCATGGGTTATAGGCTATGCGTTTGTACTGATGGTTCTGGCAATCATCGCCTTCACTAAGAAGATGGAAAGCGATAACCCATGAACACGTATCTTTGTGAGCACTTTTTCTCTTTAGCAACGCTTACCGTAGAGTAGCTTGACGCCGCTTAAGACAACTTTGATCGTCTATGGTCCTCCGAAAAGACTGACATCTACCCGGGAAGACGTTCTAAGTAGCACTGAACTGGTGAATTGGTCAATCGCTTCTATTCACCACGCTCCGGACTCCAGAACCAAAACCCGTTCTTAATCAGCCGCTGTTTGAACTTGGTACAGCATCTCATGCTTGGCTTCCGCTTCCATTAGCTTGAACCGCAAACCTGCGGCTTCAAACGATGTCGACAGTTCAATTCTTGATAAATGGACACGGGATGACAGTGTTTTGCAAATCTGTTATCACAACTCTGCTGACGCAGTCGTCAACTGCTTTCCTTTTCTTGCGCAAACATAATTCTCGGCGCGAAGATTATTCTTAATATTGAAGCGGACAACGGATCGTGCCATCTCATCTGACTAATGAGAAAGACTCGCCAATATAAAGCTCCTCTGCAACAGTTTTCCTCTGAATTAGTCTCAGACTATAGCTATCTAGTGCTCATGACGTCTGTGTGTTAACATTACATGAAGGTCCCCAAAGACGCTGGAACTGGTCAGTGATAGAATTGTTCAATTCGGAGTATCCGGGGAGGAAATCAATCTTGCTTTCAGAGAGTCAGTTTGAAGAAACCTTTGGCGGTGAACGCCGGAAGCACAGCCCAATGCTTCTTTCTCCTGCTTTGCTCGTGGTAGATCTTCAGAACTACTTCACAGATAGAGAATCTCGAGCCTATTTGCAGGGAATCGAAGTAGTGGTATCAAATTCCGCCAGACTCATTGAAGGGTTCACGACCTTCGGCTTTCCGGTTGCTCTGACCGTTCACAGAGGTGGCTCGGAAATGATGATGCAGTGGTGGAGAAACACCGTTGAAGACAGCTGGGCGGTACCTCAATTTACAGGTCTCCCAATCTTCTATAAAGACACATACGATGCTTTTCATGAAACTGCTCTCGACTCCTTTCTGAAAAGCTGGGGCGTGAATCAGCTCGCTATCTGTGGCGCTAGGACGCATCTGTGCTGCGAAACGACTGCGAGGTCAGCCTTCACGAACGGCTACGCGACAATGATGATAGAGGATGCATTATGTGACAAAGGGATAGACCGGCACATCTGTTCTCTCAAGAATCTTGCGAATGGCTTTTCTATGATATCTAGGACGGCTGAAATTCTGAACTTGCTCAAGGGACATCCCAAATGAAAAAGATGGTTGGAGTTATCGGGGCCGGACCGGCCGGTGTCGCATCATCAATAATGTTGAAGAGATATGGAATTGATGTGCTTCTCTTCGAGCGAAGGAACGTGGGCGGGCTTCTCAATAACGCCTGGCGTGTGGAGAATATTCCTTTTCTTCAACCTTCTGCGGGAGAGGATCTCTGTCACAAGCTAAAAGATCATCTTAGCCGAAATGGAATAGAGCTCATTCGTGAAGACGCAACGGCCATTCACGACAGAACCATCTTGACGACTAAGGCAAGCTATGTAGTCGACTATTCAGTCGTTGCTACGGGCACGATGCCAAAAAGGCTTCCCGCCTTAGAGACGGATGCGAAAGTCGTATACGAATTTAGAGATATTCCGGACGGAACGTGTGCAGTTGCAGTCTACGGCGCAGGGGATATGGCCTTTGACGGAGCAATCAGGGCGAAGCTTACTGGAAGGAAAACGATGCTCTTTGCCAGAAGTAAATCTGTGAGAGCGATTGACGCACTAAGAGTGTCGGCCGAGAAGACCGGGGTCGAGTTGCACATGGCGGAACCTATATTGCGAGTCGATGCGATAGACTCCCTCCTGATGATTACCACGCCGCAGGACGTCTACTACGCCGAGGTTCTGCTTGTCTGTATAGGAAGGGAGCCGGCGCTTCCCACAATCGATTCTCAGAGATATGAGATAATAGGCGATGCGAGGGGTGAAATATATAGACAGGCCTCAATTGCCGTTGGTGACGGAATTAGGACTGCTATGAGAATTGCTTCTCAGAGGTGGTGAGTCTTGAAGATAATTCAGAGTTTCGGCAAAGAAGAACTGGCGATCGTTCACACCGGAGAGACTTCGCAAGGTTCATGGGTTGAGTTCGTAGAGTCACTTCAACCGCCGCTTCCCAGAGAAGAGAAGTGGGTTTTGATCGTATCAACGATGGATGGTTGCCCGGTTAAATGCGCTTTCTGCGATGCAGGTGGAGTTTATAGGAGAAACCTGGGCAGTGAGGAGATGCTTGAACAGATAGACTATATGGTAAATAGAAGGTATAACTCAAGCATTGATGTGAAGAAATTCAAAGTCCAGTTTGCCAGGATAGGGGAGCCCTCTTTAAATCCTTCCGTTCTAGAGACACTTGAAGCGCTTCCGCTGAGGTATGACGCACCGGGACTTTTGCCTTCGATAAGCACAATCGCCCCTGCTGGTTCAAAGACTTTTTTCGAAAAGCTTTATTCTATTAAGGAAAGGCTTTACATAGGGAGGTTTCAACTTCAGTTCTCGATTCACTCCACAGACAAAGTCCAGCGAGATTTGCTGATTCCCTTCAGAAAATGGAGCCTTGAGCAGATAGCAGAATACGGATCGGGATTCTGTGGTACGAAGGATAGGAAGATCACTCTCAACTTCGCCCTCTCTACAGAATCCGTTGTTGATCATAATGTGATCTCTGCCACCTTTGACCCGGAGAAGTTCCTGATTAAGATAACTCCGGTCAATCCGACGTACAGATCTCATGAAAAGGGATTGAAGTCTGCAGTCGAGGACAATGGCACTCTAACCAATCATTCAAGCTTACTCGAAGTCCTTCGAGAAAAGGGTTTCGATGTCATTGTGAGCGTGGGCGAACCTGAGGAGAACAAGATCGGCAGCAACTGCGGACTCTTCATTCGTAGACATCTTAACGGCTCTAAGGAAAACCCTGAGATGTATTCCTTAGTTAAACCGAATAACGATCCCAAATACCTTGACGAGACTCAAAACAGTGACCAGACTCCATTTTAAACATACTAGCAACATTTCTTTCAGTCTGGTGAGAATGTATTCAGGTTCTTTTTAGTTAGTCGAAAGTCGGAAACCGCTTATCGCTGAAAAAGACCACTCTCGGCTTTGCTTTGAACGCTTTAGTTCAGAATCAGAAGATATCTTATTCTTCTCCTGCAAAGACCCCAATCTCTCATATATTTACTGCTCGCCCTAAGTCTAGGATTTAGACCTTGGTAGAATAGCTCTACAGCTGAAATGTGTTCACGTGTTATCATCATGCCGACGCATGGGTAGGCACAGAGATATCAGCCAAGTTTCGCCAGTGATGTTTTCTGTTACAGAAAAGGCCTACCCAGACGGACATGTCATCTCTTTTTGGATGGTTTTGTAAGCTCACAAAAAGGTATATTTCAACTCAAAAACAGCGCGTTCGAACTGATGTCTCTTGCTTCTCTCTAGTTTTCACCATTCAGTTCTCTTTCGTTTCCTGTATGCTACACTGAGCATTGCATAATAAGTTGTACAGAAGAGCGTAAAAATATAGACTCCAATGACGGCTAACCAGAGTTTCGGGTTGGATTGAAGGACTTCGCCTCTTGTTAACACACAATATGCAGTGTAAATGCTTGCGATTATCATACCAATCGTCAGGACAAGAAAAGAAATCTTCAAGTTCTTCAGTTGCCAAGTTCTTTTTGGAATGAACTTCATAACCTGTTACCCCCAAGGAATGTTTTGAATGAGAATCATCATACGTTCGATATCTTGCTGGGAGTATTATATCAATAATGATGTAATCAGCAAACTACAGTAACTCTTAGCAAAGTTATATCAACCAGCTCCTATCATTCTGCGTTCTACAAACACAATAAAGCACTGCGAAAGTGTTGTGTTGAATCTCTGCGATTCGCTCAAGTCCAAAAAAAGATATGAGGCTTAGTTCTATCGACTCTTCGTTTAGTCTGCCATCTGAATGAAGAAACGATTACAGCAAATTAATTGTGAGGGTACATTCTGCAGCAAACATTGTAAGGGTTCAAGACTCATAGTTAATCGTTTGCTTAGTGTAAGAAACGCAGCGAGAAACCGGAAGGCAAACTAATTTCCTGCGTTTGGTTTAGAATTCGGTTTTCGGCGACTTACTCTTTGCGTGTTGAAGACTGAACCTTTTATAAGCCAGTCTGCCAATAGAAAAGCAGATGAGTTATCGGCAAGATTTACTTTTCGAGTCACTGTGAGACAATGCGTAGCGAATTTCCGAGACTGTGTCTTCGAATGTTTTCAGCAGCTGGTTGTCATCAAGAGTGTTTAAAATCGTGTATCGATCTCTTATAGACCTCGCCAGTCTTAGGATCTCTGCGAATCTGTTACTGTCAAAGAGTTCTTCAGGCAAGAATGAAAAAAAGCCGATATCACAGAGAAGTTGAAGCGTTCTTTCGTATAGTTCGTCACCATATGCCTTCAGTATCACGCATGTGTAAAATCCAGTTTGATGGCCGTGAAGAAATGGCGCGCCAAAGACTACATCTGCCGCATGCGATAGCATGTGTTCTGAGCCGCTTGCGGACCGAGAATTGCCAGCATACTCCATGGATATTCCGCTGGTAATGAGTGCATCAACCAGGGTCTCTACGAAATTCTCATTATCTATGCTTGCATCTTTGAAGTTTAGAAGACTCTTGTAGCTCATTACGGACAGTATTCTTGAGAAGTAGTCGATTTGCTCTCCCGTTTGCTGTGTGGAAAGCTCCCAGTCGAGAATCGCGGTTATGTTTGAGATGACGTCGCCCAGGCCCGCGAAGAGATACTTCTTCGGGGCATCTGAGATAATCTTAGTATCCGCAAAGAGCGCAAATGGCATCCTGGCTCTCAAGCTGTCACTCCTGCCATTGTCAAGTCTCACAGAGACAACAGGAGAACAGATTCCATCGTTTGAGGCGAGCGTAGGGAGCAGAATTATCGGGATATTGAGAATGTGACCGATAAATTTAACCGTATCTAGTACCGAACCTCCTCCTACACCAACGAGTGCATCCGGTTTTTCAGTGTGAATGATCTCAACAGTGGTCATTAGACGATTCAGATACGGCCTCTCTTGAACTAGAAAGAGAAAGTTGTTCTTTCGATGAGCTACTTCTTCTAACTCAGGAATGATATCAAGGATGTTCTCCTGGGTTGCAAAACACACTCTACCGAATCTCATCATCTCGAGAAAAGCTATCATTGCTTCCACGGCTTGGGGCTTTACAATTATGTATTTAGGTATGTATTTAGGGATTTCTATCGATCTTGTGGAGTGATCAGTCATTATTCACCTTCAATGTCTCAGGATCTGTGATTAGTTCTTAAGCCAACAGTCAAGATTATTCTAACAGGAGGATAATTTAAGTTCATTTCGCAAATGATTATTTTTCACGATACTCTTTGTTTCGGTGACCGTCTTCGCTATCTTCATGATTTTCACACCAAAACGTGCAGACTGAGTAGACTGATTGGATCATCAAGAATACCTTGTAATTGCTTTGCAGCGGTAAGTCCATGAACTTCTCTGAGTCGAATATCCATAGACATAATGGAAAGCAGAAAATGAGGTTTCTCACAACTTAAGACCGACGCTTTTCTTCGAGTGAACGAGAGTGAAACTTTCCGAGGTGGTCTTTTCTGACCCCCTCTAAATATTGCAGAAAGAGACACCGCTTCCCGAGCTATTGATTCACTATCATTTGGAAGGCCCTAGCAGATATTTATAAGCGGTTCCTAAAAGTTTCATTTGCTTCAGTCTCACCAACTGCCCTTAGCTTAGAACATGCAAGAAGGAAATTAAACTTCAGATGCCTCATTCACCAGTCACCGCTACTGCCAGAATTTATAGCGCTAGGGCGTAATCATTTTTCCGCGAAGTGTTAACGACATGTTAAAAATGGAGTCTGTCCCCCGAAAACATCGTCAACGGGTTAGGCTTTCTTTTTCCCTATGCTTCTGAAGGCTTCCTTGAAGTGATAACAGAAGCCTTTCTTTTCAGTGGCAGAGTGATATTTTGCCACGTGAGAGCTAAACTTTGCGGAAAGCGAGTCTATACTCTTTGAGAGTTTGTCGACCTTCTCATCTAGGTCTTTGAGCTTTTTCGCATCCAATTCGTCACCCTCTTTGATTGATTCAACTGAATCTCCAAGTGATTGGCCCTCCGCAGAAAGAGCAGCAGCTCGCGAGACTAACTCGGGACTATCGAGCGGGAAGAATCTCTTTCCTTCGACTATCTTGGATGAACAGATACCGGCTTTCTCAAGTTCATCCAGGAACCCCTCCGTTTCATCGACTGGAAGGGCGCATCTTTCACTCACCTCTTGCAAGCTCAACGCGTAAAGGTCAACTGAGTGGTCATCAGTCGCTACTTTTTTTGAAATGCTTTCATCTTCGTTTTTTTCTACTTCATCCATGAATTTGGCATTTGAGACTTGCGGAGCCGTCTCGTGTTCGGAGATGATATTCTTTATCTTTTCCTCCGGAGCCTCTGTCCCGATAATTACCTTCAACCTTTCATAAAGAGCGATTATTTGGAGCAAATCTCGCTTTAGAGTCTCGTTTCCGGGAATCATTCCCTTCTCATACTTCTTTCCATATATATGGCCCAGTTCATAAGCTACCCCTAATTCTCTGTCCGTTTTAAGAGATATCCTGTCATAGTCGAAACGCTCTTCCTGGCCGAGTATTCTCCTGTAAGCTTCTGCTGCAGTGGCGATCTTTTCCTTTGCCTGTGCGCCATATGTGTCTTTGAAGAATAACCAGCCTTGATTAAGAGAGAGATAGACAGCCGACATGTCTGAAGTGAAGACGTACATTACAAAATAGCCGTGTGTAGGGGATTCCGTAATTTCCCTATCGAAGACACCGATCCATGGAATCTCTGCCCACTGGCCTTGTCCGGCAGAGGCAGATACCTTGAACTGATCAGGGTGTTCTGAGTCTACAATTCCCTGAATTCTGCTGCTTACTTCGCCCCTCAAAAAATGCGCCAGTTTGTTCTTTGCAAACTCCTTTCTCTTCTCAATGAGATACCTGTCAAGAATCCTGGTGATAGCTTCCTGCATAAGTCCTCCTTGATAATAATCGCCCGCAGATGGAGCAATGATTTTTTTGAGAGACTATTCAACCAAACTAAGCCTATCACTGAAATTATTCCAATTCCAAATAAAAGTGTGACTCTTACCACACGATGTTTTTCATTCATGACAAGGCCAGAGTATTTTTTCGGCAGAGCTTTGGTGACTCCTTTTTGAAGATTTGGGTGATGACTATTGCACTTTTCTTTGCTATTATTTTCTCAGGCGGAGTGCTCCGCCTCTTCAATTTTCCACTCGAGGTGAGATGATGCCTAGACATGCGAGGGTTGTTTTTGAGGGCGTGGCCCATCATATTACTCAGAGAGGGAACTACAGACAGAATATTTTCGAAGACGACTCAGACAGAAAGAGATATCTTCAACTCGTAGGTGAATACTCAGAGAAGTACAAGACAAAGATCTTCGCTTACTGCCTAATGACTAATCACGTTCACTTCATTGCGGCTCCTATGACGCCCGACTCACTGGCACTGACATTTAAGTATGCGAACATGAGGTATTCAAAGTACTTCAACTTCAAGAACAAAATGTTGGGTCACTTATGGCAGGCAAGATTCTATTCCTGTCCTCTTTTTGGGAATCACGCAATTGAAGCGGTCAGATACGTTGAAAGAAACCCGGTGCGGGCCAACTTAGTAGGCATTCCATGGGAATATGAATGGTCGAGTGCTGCCGAACATGTCGGCCTCTCAGTTCTACAGTCTTCATCATCTGGTCCAAATTGTGGCTTGGTTCACAGCCGTCTTGAGAACGGATCGAAGAATCAAAACCTGAAAAATGGTGTTGTTCAAGATACAAGAAGGACGATATCCAGAGCTAGTGATTCTTCCAACAACAGCGATCTCTCAAAGCAAGAAACGATTTCGACCGAGCAGGACATCCGAAAAGCATCAGTCGATTCGAATTCGGAGATTGCTAAACACACTGGATATGGAATTACTCTTTCCTCTCTCGAAGAACTCGGCCTGAACTGGAATTCAGAAGGATGGAAAGAGTTTTTGGGTTATCCTGATGATGAAAGCTTTATCAAAGAAATGCGCAGCAGCACAATCTCGGGGAAGCCGTTCTTCTCTGAGGGGTTCGAACTTGAACTTGGAGAAAACACTGCCGCTTCAACAGCCAGAAAGAAGAGAGGAAGACCTCGCAAAGCCCCTCGGAATTGAATGCAACTAAACTCGATAAATGAAAGGCTACTTGCAGGAAAGCAACATTTTTGAGTTGCTGTTCTGAAGGAATGAGATGCTAGCCATGACCTCAAAGATTGCGATGATGTTGATGATGGAGTCCCGAAAAGAAATGGGTGACAAGAAAAACGGAAACCATTGAACCAGAAGAGTCCCCTTTCCATCTAATTTAGAACAATACTAAATATGAAGGAGAGACTTTTCTTGAAGACTACAATAATGATTGCGGTGGGTATCATCGCGTTAGTGATAATAGTGTTCGGAGTAACCGGCACTCCAGACGATCCTTCTGCACCCGAAGTAATAGTAAAAGAATATGAGGGCATGAAGCTTGACGATCTCGACGCATTCAGGGAGAACTCTATCAAAGGTGTGCAGTATGTGAATGTTGATGAGTATTCTCTGAAAATCGGCGGTCTTGTTGAGGCACCTTATTTTATGACTTATCCCCAGCTGCAGGAGCTACACCACATTCAGAAGCTAGTCACGCTTCATTGTGTAGAAGGTTGGACGGCGAAGATGCTGTGGGAAGGAATTTCACTCGTCGACTTGATTGAGAAGGCGAGTCCACTGGGGCAGGTCACGAACGTAATCTTTAAATCTACAGACGGATACACAACGAGCCTGACTCTGGAATACGTGCGCGAAAGAAACATAATAATCGCTGATAGACTTAATGGAATCGAGCTTCCTCCTGCCCAGGGGTTTCCTTTCATTGTAGTTGCGGAGGACAAATGGGGATATAAGTGGGCCCGATGGGTCGAAGAAATCGAGTTATCCGACGACGACAAATACAGAGGCTATTGGGAAGAATACGGCTACAGCAAGGACGGAAGTCTAGACAAGCCCATGTTTGACAGATAACTCACTTCTACTTCCGGGGACAGACTCCATTTTTTACATCTAGTTAACATCCACAAAATGCACTTATTGTCTCTTTAATAGGCCGTTTTAAGCTCTCTCCTATTTAGGGACAGACTCTAATATTTACCTGTAGTTCACACTATCTACTTACATGAGAGCTATTACTCATTGAAAGCAGAAGATGTTCTCAGTGTTAAGTTTAACACAGTGTAAAAAAGGGAGTCTGTCCCGGAAGGAAGTATTTATCTTTGAATGCTCTGACCGCTTAGTTTCTGGATGGCCTCCTCTTCTGTTGAAACGAAGAAGTTCTGGCTTCCCCGATTGGACTCAAGAATAAAGGCATTCAGACTTCTGCTCTGGATACCGCTGAAATCGCCAACTATAGCGATCCTTAGTCTGTAGTTAGTCATCTTCTGAAGGATTTCCCCGGCAAGACCCGTTTTGAGATTATAGAACTCTTCGGGAAAATGTTCTTTATTGAATACGAAGTTTGTGCAACCTTCGTAGACGTAGTCGGATATTCCGTCCAGCAAAGACTGCGCGTCTGCAAACGGCGCTTCGATTTCGTCAAATACACATATCTTACCTGTTTCCGAATCTATGATTCTCATTTGCTCACCAACCTTTGTTGTATCTCGGTATATCTTATCAAAGAGTTAAAGACGAATCAAAATTCTCAACGAGTTTTTGATCCAGCATTGCATTTTGCAACTTCCGGAGAGGATCCAACCGAGGAAAGTCCACTTCAAAGGCGACCAAAGTTGGACGAGCATAAGATCACGATATTTGTGGTCACTTGAGTGCTCGTGGGGTATACAATATGATTCGAGAAGCGAAGACTAATTCATGGAGGATGAGTCGTGATGAGAAAATTACTTACAGCATGTTTCTTGGCACTGGCAATTGGATTGTTCGCAAGACTTGAGATTCAATTACCGATTTTTTCTATGCCCCAAAGCGATTCGAAGAACGGAATCGCCGAAGTTTTTACGGATTTCTCTGAAGAGGATTTGACACTCCAGGTAACTGTTGTTTTCACCGATGAGGATTACCCGTGTCCAGTCATCGATTTCCTATATGATGTCTATCGGTACCTTAGATATGGCCGTATAGAAGACATAGAGACTTTCTACATAAGATTCGATTCAGGAGGGAAGATAATCGCTCTCGATTTCCCGGGCGTCTTTGCGGGCAACCACGCCTTTGAAGACACGAAGAATCTTCACGGGTCGGCAGTCCTGATGCCTAACGTAATAACATTTGTGGATGAAAGGCCCTTGATCTTCGTCAATACATGGAATCACATGTTCGGAGTAGTCCCGTCTTTTGACAGAGCAAATGAGATATTGCTATTGGACTATCTCGTCACTGAAGGCACCAGAAAGGACGCGGAACATAAATATTCATGGCACTAATAGAGGACTAAACTCAGGCTAAGCGCATCATTATTTTCCGGTGAATAGAATGTAGAGCTGGACAACACCATCGTGACCTGTGAAGAACTACTAGTTGTATATGAGTCCTTCATAAGATCGCGATGGAGTTGAGTCTTTAGCTTCCAGCGAGAACGAGTGACCTGCAAAGAGCTACAGAATAACGATATATCTACTTTGAACGTAGATTCTTTGGCAGCACTCTAGGTAATTCACCCAGGAACAGCTGAGGAGCCTAAGAATGTCTCAAGTCAAGTAAGTCACGTTTGACTTGAAATAAGAACTCGGCGGGATTGTACCAAAGGCTTCACAGGTTTAATCCACAATCAGGTCCTTCATTTCTCAAAAGAGCAAACAGGGCAAACTAGAATCAAATCAATAATGCGTGGAATACTTTTTCTCGATAGTCTTGCGAATACTCCTTCGTTATCTTCTTTTTGCCACCCAGGTAGATTTATAATCATTCATTCGGAAGAAATCGAACGCCCAAATGAATAAAAAAGAATCCAGTTCAAGGGATGGAGATGAGAAAATTGGAAACGGACGCCTTTAAGAAGAAAAGGAATGAGATTAATGAACTCAACAATCTTGTAAAAACCTATTCAGAGAGAATAGAGGAAGATATAGTGCATCTAAAGCTTACCGGACCGACTATTACTAGACATGACGCGGAAAGAGCAATAGACACCCTTGAAGAGAAAACAAAATATCTGCCTCTAAAGAGAGACCTAGCTGTAGTTGTAGATTCCGAAAATGCCGACTTGCTGGATTTCCCGAAAAGGGTTAAGGAGTCAGTTAGGAAACAACTGATTCCCCTGCTTTGCTACGTTGATCTAGATCTGAGGCGGCTCTTTAGAGTCAGCGTTGCCCTAATGGTATTCGGTGTTATAGCGATGGGGACAGCTTCACTGCTCACCGAGCTTTCTTTCAATCCCTATGCGCTTCACGAGATCCTTGTTATTGCAAGCTGGGTTTTCATATGGGCAGGCGTTGAGACTTTCTTCTTCGACAGGAGGAAACTGAAGAACAGGAAACACCATCTTCATCGAATCTACTTTGCAGAATTCATGAGTACAAATAACAAATGAGACAATCAGGATTACGCTGTGACATGTGGCGTTTCTTCTAAATATGGAGGCGAATAATAATGTCCAAGAAAATGCCGGTTGTGTACTGGGAAATCAATGCATTGGATGGAGAATCACTTTCCGAGTTCTACGAGGAAGTCTTTGAGTGGGAGAACGAAGTTAGCGATACGGGATTTCATTCTTTCAAGAGCGGAGATCCAAAAGGTATAAACGGCGGCATATTCACCGGGAAAGGGGTGCTTCCGACTCATAGGGCACTGTACATTGAAGTCGAAGACATGAATGAGATTTTGCAGCGGGTTCAGGACCACGGTCAGGAAATACTTCAAGGCCCTTTCGAATCTGGTAATAATATTCTTGCCTTTTTCACTGATCCCGAAGGACACATGATTGGATTGATTCAGAGAAAGTGAGGCTCGCTGCGCAGGAAGCCCTCAGGTCAACTGTAAAAGGTCCGCCGTCCTCCGACAAGAGAGAGAGTTGCACGACGCAAGGCGCCGAAGATCATCGGCGGACACAAGGCCCGCTGCGCGGGGAAAGACCTTCATTGCCAGTGTGCTACGCACGCCAGTCAGGCTCCGCCTGGCCAGTCTCGCCTTCGGCGAGGCCAGTTCCGACTGCGTCGGTCAAGCAAAGACCATTGAGAAAGAGCATTGTGGAGAGGTTCGCTGCGCTCACGAGAGAATTGAGAGAGAAGAAACCAGTAAGATTGGCGATGAAACTTACCCCGTCACATGCATCTCTTTGATCTACTTTGACTAACCAAGAACAGATCCTTCCTCTGGAACAAATAGCGATTTTTTCCTCATTGACGTCTGCTCTTTTCGGAGAACGGTGGACCGCCGACGGACAACGTTGTCTTCACTGCGACCAGCGGGTCTTAGCGCTAAGCCTGACTAGTTTCTACTGTAATAGATGGGGAAGTCAGGAACCCGTCAGTCCCCTATTCGAAATGCTACGGGATGATAATGTCAGACGATTATGCGATTCTTTTGTAGGGGCGAACGGCTGTTCGCCCGAAAAGGGTGTTGATTGGAATATCTGCCTTTTACGCGAAAAATGTGACAGACCGTAGGAGCATTTGGGAGCCAGTCTGCTAACGCAGGCCAGTCACCTTCAGTACCGCTTTGCAGGCAAAGAACTGCTATTCACTCTAAAAAACACATTGACCGTCAACGGTAAACCGTTCTCTGAATTGAGGTAAATACCAATTCAAGTTTCATAAAGGGCGCACGGTTTGAGGCGTGCTTCAGAGCGCACACTCCCCACCGCAAGCGGTCCCCCCCGCTCAAGCGGGGATTTAAGATCAAGAGCATTAAGAGCGGTTATTCTTTATCCGTCAACGGTCATTCGTGAAAAACGGGACAGACCTTAGGAGCCGGTCAGTATTTTTCGGGACAGACTCGATTATTTACATTTCGTAAACACACTTATAGCCCCACAATTCTAAGCGGAAGTGGACGGCTCCAGACTTCCGAGGGACTCTATTATTCGAATAGACGTGGACAGGCGTCAGGAGCTCGTCAGTCCCCTATTCGGTTCCCTTATCAGTACTCTTTTGGGCGAACGGCCGTTCGCCCCTACAAGAAGTGTATGATTCTGAATTGGACCACTGATCAAGAGGATCGTCTACTGGCTCTTCACGTTCTTCCCGTGCAGCGTATCTTTTGCTCTTCTCGCTCGGAGTTTGGAGAATCGTTTACAGTGAACCTGCAAACGTCTCCCGCCGGAGGCGAAACGGACGGGGACAGATGTCAGGAGTTCGTTAGTCTTCTATTCGAAATGCTACGGGATGACAATGTCAGACGATTATGCGATTCTTTTGTAGGGGCGAACGGCTGTTCGCCCGTGAGTGGATTTCAGTGCAGGCTCTACGAGATGACAGTAACGCTCAATTAGTGGATGATACCGCTTCACGTCATCCTGACAATGGTTTTGGTCAGGATCTGCTCTTTTGGGTTTCACGAAGCATGCACGCGAAAAATGGGACAGACGCTAAGGGCACGTCAGTCACTATTTTCGCTTACAGCGCTCAGCGGTTTTTGGTACGAGATCCCGCACAGGAGCACTGCGGGATGACAGTCCTTCGCGTCATCCTGGCATGCTTCTGGCCAGGATCTCGGGTTCCCGCCAAAAATGGATCAAGCCATAGGAACAGAGCAGTCCCAATTTTCGCTCAGTCTCGGCTAGTGATAACTCTTCAAAGCGTTCAGCGGGACTCTGATCTTAAGGTTACAGCGGTTCTTACGATCGAGATGGTGAAACAAGTTCATGAGGAATTTATGAGCTCATTCGGAGGGCAAGGACCTAACCAGGAATAAAGAACCTGGACGAGTAGCGTCAAAGAACAATAGCCTTAGCGGAGGCGGGGGACCATCGACGCACTCTTCATTTTCAGACAGTGATAAAAGCGTTTCGCAGTTACGAGACTATAATAATTCTTCGTAGAGTTCTCTTCATGAACATCCTTTCAGGAAGAAAGGAACGGGCTTTCATCGGGTCACATTGAATTGCAAAGCTGGATGTGTCTCCTTGAGGCAAAAGATAAGGAGTCTGAGATGCTAGAATAAAACGAGCCTCTGGAGCTTGATTGGGGGAAAAGCTGTGAAAATGATCTTTGTCTTTATTCTTATTCTGTGTGTATATCTTATTGCATTTTCAGGTGCGATCAACCTTACTGTCGAAGAGACTATGTCGCTTACTGAGCTTAATAAATCATACAACGCAGCAATAGAGACTTTTGCAAAGAAAGCTGGTCTCTTGAGCTCGGGGGCAGATCACTTTGTGAATGCGCTCTATTCAAAGGATCCACTGCTGATTCGGTTTAGAGAAGATGTTAGAGAATCGATTGAGAGTATTGAAGAGGCTCGAATAAACGCTGTCGGTGAAGAGGAGATGTCAAAGCTTTTGCTGGCTTACCAGAGGGCGAAGCTTAGAGAAAATAAGCAACTGATGGCAATTGCCGAATCTTCGCTGTACAGTTCCATGGACTATGCTGTTGCAGAAGGATTGAAAAGTTCCCTGGCAACCGCAAAAAAAGTGATATCGGACTTTCTTTCTAACTGGAAAAGTATCCTTGAGCCGATTCTGAAGGGTGATTTCAAGGGAGTTCTTAAAAACGCAATTTTGCAGGTTATTGACTCCACATACAAGATAACTTTCATAGATCATGTCAAGACAAATTATGGAGCGACCGAACGTATTGCAAACTACTGGTGGAAGTCTTACTTCGTAGATCCTTTCACACTCTCCGATGAGAAGAAGATGGTGGATGAGGTTCTGACAAGTGCTTCCGATGAGTTGAAAGAGAAGTTGAAAGAGAAACTGACAGAGAGGGTCAAGATCGAGATAATCTCGAAAGGAGAAGAATTGTCACATGAGGCTCTGGAGAAGACTGTGAAGGAGAAGGCAGAAGGCATATTGAAAAATCTCATCGAAACCCCCTCGTTGCTGATAGAGCTTTTCGCGAAGTACTATAACGTAGCAGAGTTTCAAATTATGTTCAATAATTTGGCCGTAAACGAAATAGGTTTCCTGAAAGAGATCAGGAGGGTTGTGGGCGAGGATATTGCGGAAATCGATAGATGCTATTTCGACAAAGCCTATTTTCTTCGAAGGCGGCGGCAATCTGATGACGGAGAGAATAAAGCCACAAAAGAGATCAGCGTAAACAGCGTGATAGTTGGGACAGAGAAAATAGTGCCGGAAGTAGTATCACAGAACGTTGAAGAAGCATTTGAGAACAAAGATCCTCTTACTTCTGTTGTGACTGTGGAGACCATTGAAGATGAAATTAAGGTTGTTGCTTCTCACTACGAATCAGAGGGAATTCCTTCATCACAGAAATCGATTGATCTCATCGAAGAGCTTTTCGTAAGACTTGAACTGGACGAGATTACATCTGGAGTCTTCTATGAGGAGACACAAAGGATTCAGGACAATTATAATTCGGCCTTGAAGGCTTCAGTGTCGCAAATCTTCACAGAACTTGATCATCTAAGGGAAAGGGGAGAAATCTCGGTTCAAGAATACAACGATCGAAAGAGATCTGTGCAGGAAGAATCTGCAAATGAATGGGGCAATCTTGAATCATCTGTTGCAGAACTGCTCCGTACTATCGAAAACAACAAGGATGCTTTCGCTGAGAGTTTCAGACACATTTATGAAAAGATAGACGTGAAAGAAGAAATCGAAGCTATGAACTCAGAGATTAGTGAACAGATTTCTGCTTATGTCGAACTTTACTCTCTTAGGACAGGAATAGCCACCGAAGGTTCTTGGTTTGCAGGCAGCAGTGATCTGATCCAAAGTTTCTGTGATAACAAGTCCGGTTTCGGAAGGGATTTCATGAAGAGGCTTTACTCCGATTCTCCTGAAGTGAAACTAATAGAGAGCGGTTGGATTATTGAAGGTCTAGACTCTCTTCTGGGAAAAGAGATGGAAGCGACTTACAAGATCATTGATAGGACGACGGCAATCCAGGAGGAATTTGCCGATTTGTTTGGCGGAGTTCCCGCTTACTGCTATTCAGATAGTTTCGGAAACAATGAGTTCTCAGTGGAACTAAGTGTCTTTGAGTCGTCTGTTACCTCCTTACGTAACAGGGCCCAAGCTCTTCTCGAGAAAAGAAATACTGTAGATGATTTGAAATATTTGCTTGAAGAGAAGACAACCATGACAGTCGCTTATCTGCAAGCCAGTCTTGTTCTTCAAAACGGAAAGCTTGACATTTTCACAACCTTTCTAGATGTCTTGATTCGCGACTTCGGCAATCTTGAGAAGGAATACCTTTCAAAATGGACCGAAAAGATAGCAACCATGGTTGAAACTGTCGCTGATCTGTGGAAGCAAAGAATATCAGTTGAACAAGCCGAAGAGAGTTTAAGAATCGTTGCCGTATCGACTGATTCAGTTGAAGAGCGGTACTCTTCGTGGAATGAGCTTAGAAATGAGCTGTATGTTCTGAAGAGAGAGATAGACTACCTCGAAAATCACGGAGTTGCACAGCTGGATATCTCTGAAAAGGCTGTATCAAGTGAACTGCTCAGAAGTCTTATCTCTGAGAATGAGTCTCTCAAAGAGAGGGCAGAAGCTGTCAGCGCAGAATTTGAATTTTCAGTTATAAACGACGAGAGCTACGATTTGAAGTCTAGAATGGATGAGTTTACGGAAAGGATTACAGACTATGAGAAATACCCCGACGATACAATATCCGGAAGTCTTGAACATTACATCCGCTACATGATACAAAATGCCTTGATTCAGAAATATGGAATGGCTCTTTCTCTCTCTCTCGATGGCCAACTTGTAAAGGGTCTGACTGCCGGCAATCTGGAGAAGTCTCTGAACCTGTGCAGTGAGTTCAGAGGCTTCTTAGAGAAGGTTACGAAGCGTGAAGAAGCTTCTGCTGCGGCGAATAGCAGTCTGAACAAGTCTTTGGACTCTCTTGAAGTTTGGTTAAGTGAAATTGAAGACAGCGGTGGTTCTACGACAGGCGAAAGAAAAGCTGAGCTTTTAACATTTCTTGACAGCTCAGTAGAAGAGGCAACGGAGATATTCAGGAGCTATGGTTTCATCTATTCGAGGTGGACGAATGAAAGAGAGGCAGAAATTCGAGAAAGAATTGAGAACCTAACAGTTCTAGAAAGCAATAATGCTTCCTGGGGGCAGGATGTAACAACGACTGATCTTGGAGTAATCGAAAGACCTTCGAACTTGATTCAGGGAGAGTTGATCTGGCTGGATGTCGCTGAAAGAGGTTACCCGTCGCAAAGGTTCTCAGTATCTTCGGATGGAAAGTATTTGCTGATTGAAATGTCTAGGGGAAGTAATTATTCGACGAGATTCAGGATACTTGATCTTTCGACAGGTGAATTCGATATCTTTCCTCTTCCAGAAGAGGCTTTAAAGATTATTTCAACTGAACAGTATAGCTTCGACTGGGAAAGAGATGAAAGACTCTTGATATTCTCTTTTGCGGGAACTGTGATCGCCGTTGAAGTTTCAGGAGACTTTCAGGAGTTTTCTTACAACGTGATCGAAGGAATGGAATTCTTCGGTCACGATTTCACCGGAAAATATGGCCTGTTCCGCGAACCGAGAGGCGAACTGTATTTGCTGGACAATGAGACTTCATCAATGATCCAAATCGGAATAACATACTCGACCAATACACTCCAATGGCTTCAAGGTCAAGAGACTCTTTTCTTCGTAAATGGAAACGAGGAGATCGAATTATTCAGCACATCGAATGAAACTGCCTCTAAGCCGGGAACTTTCTTTGCTGCTTCTTCCTGTGCGGTCCTCCCAGGTGGCAAATGGCTTCTTTATGGCGATGCCTTCGAACTTAAGGCGCTTAGAGTAGAGAATGGCGAGATAATAAGCATGATGAAAATCCCAGAGTCGAACGAAGAGTTGATCGCCGGAGTATTCCCACTCAAGGGTAACAAAGCAGTATTGTTGTGGATGAAACATGACGAGAAATTTGACTATGGAGTTCAAGTATGCACTGTCGAATAAACGACTCGAAGTGATTAAGACCACATTCATCTGGGTGAAGGATCAGTTCCAAGTAGTAAGTTTAGCTTCAGAGGAGCATTGATAGCTGCGACTGTGAGTCGACTCAACTTTCACTGGAAAGTTGAGAGATGGGATGCTGAATCAAGTTCAGATGGCGAAAATGTTAGCGAATTTGGAGTACCATAGACGGTCGAGAAACATCGTGAGGTTCCACGCTTTCTTGGTTTACAAACGTTCATCTCCAGGCCCCTGACGTCATAAGTGACTTTTCATAATCCTTTATCTTCAAGAGACTCTTCTTCTTAGTCTGGCAACAAAGCGGGTGTATACTGAAAATGAAACCAAATCTTTATATAAGGGGTGAGAGCGTTGAAAGTGACGAGGAGAGTTTCTCTAGCCGTTCTTTTGGTTGTGCTTCTTGGTGGGATGCTTTTCGCAACGGGAAGCGAGTACACTGTTGTAAAGGGAGATACTCTATGGGAAATCGGAAAGGCCTATGGTGTCGACTGGAAGGAAATTGCCGAACTTAATGGAATCACTGATGAATTTGCGCTTCAGGTGGGAACTGTCTTGAAAATCCCCGCAGCATATACAGAAATATCCGTCATGATTCCCAATATCGATCATGAGATTCCCGCTGTTATCTGCATACCCAACGGTGACGGCCCATTTCCGTTAGTTGTTATGCTTCACGGAACAGGTTCTGATAAGAGTGAAGCCGGTGGAGGTTACCTGCTGGCGGCTCCAGCGCTCGCAGAGGCCGGTATTGCCAGCGTTCGCTTTGACTTCATAGGCAACGGCGAAAGTACTGCCGACTACATAAACTATAATTTCACCTCAGCCATAGACGACACGAATATCGCCTTTGCTTATGCGGCGAGTCTTCCAAGAGTGAATGGTCATCGGGCAGGGATAATGGGCTGGAGCCAGGGTGGAACAATCGCTTTGCTCGCGGCAGGTCAGAATCCCGCTTACAAGTCCGTTCTCTGCTGGGCCGGCGCTCCGGACCTGTCAGGAGTTGGAAGCTTAGAGGCGTACGAAATTGCAAAGCAGAATGGTTACTATGAGCTGACCTTTGACTGGAGAACACCTCTTAAGCTGGGGCTTCAGTGGTTTGATGAAGCCTATGGTACGGACGTTCTTCAGGTCTTCTCTAACTCAAGCGCACCAGTGCTTGCTATCAATGGTGCGGAGGACACAACAGTCGATCCCGTCAATGCCAGGAGAATCGTCGATGCTTCTAGAAATTCTGAATCAAAGGTTCTTCTAATTGAGGGCGCAGATCATACATTCAACATATTCACAGGCGATATGACTGCCTTCAATCAGCTCATTGAAGCTACAGTCGACTGGTTCGATAAAACACTCTAGGAATTTCACCGAACTAAAAAGCTTCTATATAGCGCAAAAAAGAGGAAGCCCATCGGGGCTTCCTTTTGCCTGGGGACAGACTCCATTATTTACATTTCCGCAACATTATTGCTCAAGGGAACAAGCGATTCACAGTTGATCATAAACCGAAAACGTTTTAATGCAAGAGTCACCCAAATGCTTCCCCCAAAAAGAGGAAGACTCCCTCAATTCTCTGAAGACGGTGAAAAGCAATCTCAAAGAAGAATAACTGTACTTACAGATGAGGGGTGATTCTCATGGCAAAAGGATACCCTCAACATGGGAATGGCTTCATCAAGAAGGTCTATGCATCTAATGAATTTGCTCTTACACCACTGTGGCAGCTACTTTCAGAACTTATTTTAAACAAAGAAGGGAAAAACTGTCTAGTCATGACAAGAGAAAAGCTCTTAGCAAATGTTAACTATATGTAAAAAATGGAGTCTGTCCCCAAAGAAGGGATAGCTTGAAATGCGCTATTACAGCGACAATAAGCGCATTGTTTTAATGTTAACTAGATGTAATAAATGGAGTCTGTCCCCAAAGAAGGGATAGCTTGAAATGCGCTATTACAGCGACAATAATCGCATTGTTTTAATGTTAACTAGATGTAATAAATGGAGTCTGTCCCCAAAGGAGGGGGATTGGGTTACATTTTGACATTTGTGAAGAGCTCTTCGATGCTTTGTCTTCGGCGGATGAGTTTTTCAGAGTCTCCGTCGACGAGCACTTCCGCGGGCAAGGGCATTCCATTGTAGTTGTTTGCCATGGAAAAACCGTAGGCGCCAGCGTTTTCGAAAACGATTGCTGTTCCCGGTATGGGCACCTCTATCTTTCTGCTTCTTGCGAGGATGTCTCCGCTTTCGCAGAGAGGGCCAACAACATCCGCTGTAACGCTCTTGCTTGTTCCTGAAAGCACCTGTATTCTGTGATGGGCATCATAAAGTACCGGCCTTATCAAAGCGTTCATACCGGCATCGGTCACGACGAAAATCTTCTCAGAAGGTTTCACACTTACCACGGTGGTCACCAGATATCCAGCAGGACCAATTATGTATCTTCCGAGCTCGGAAATTAGCTTTCCTTCAAAATCGGAAAACAGTTTCGCAATGCCTTTCTGAAGCTTTTCTATATCAAGTTCTTCACCTTCGTAGTCGATACCCCAGCCACCGCCAAGGTCAATGTACTTGAAACCGAATTCCTTGGCACACTCAAGTGCCTTTGAATATGCGTCTAAAAAGGGTTCAACATCAGTTATCTGCGATCCAATATGGAGATGCAGGCCGTCAATTCTATCGGCCACGCCCTCAACCTTCTCTATAGGAACACCGAATTTATGAGCCCTCAGCCCTGTAGATATATGTGGATGGGTTCTCGCATCGACATCGGGATTGACTCTCAGGAGCTTTTTCACGTCAACACCATCCCATAGAGGGAGTTCCTGCAACGAGTCAACACAGACAATGTCCAGTCCCTGGTTGGTGAAATGAACAATATCCTCATGAGTCTTGCCGTTACCGTTCCAGAGGATTCGCTTCATACCGGCCATTTTGGACGCTAGTAGCTCTCCCCTGGATACAACGTCTGCGCCTATTTCCTGTTCCGCCATGATCTTTAGAAGTGAAGGATTGTTGTTGGCCTTTAAGGCAAAGACAATCTCGGCATCGAGACCCTCGAAGACCTTCTTGGCTTTGGCAATTCTCTTTCTAATCTTTTGAGCATCATATACATAAAGGGGAGTACCGAATTCATTTGCGAGTTTCTGAAAATCAATCATCTCAACCTCCAAAATCGAGCCTTTCCGTGATCTCGTTTATCTCTTCGATCGTAATATTTAGGGCCGGCAAGAACCTTATTCGCCCACCTGTGACATTGAGAAGCACCCTTCTTTCAAAGGCCAGGGATTTCACCTTGTCCGGATCTTCTGTTGATACTCCTATCATCAGACCCATCCCGCTCACTTCTTTTACCCAGGGAAGCCTCTTCAGGTTCTCCATCAGCTGTGCCCCACATATTCTAACACTTTCTAGAAGGTCGTAATTCATTCTTGACACAACGGAGAGTCCTGCAGCAAGACTGATGGGATTTGGAGCAAACGTCGACCCGTGATCTCCCAGGGCAAATGGCGATAATCCTCTAAAAACAACCGCTCCCAGCGGCAGGCCCCCGCCAACCGCTTTCCCCAGTATAACCATGTCAGGTTCAATTTCGTAATTGTGATAACCGAAGTATTCACCGGTCCTGCACAGACCGCTCTGAATCTCATCGGCAACTACGAGAAAGCCCTTGTCTCTTCTGAGCCCTTCTATAGTTCGAACAAGATCGGCAGGATAAGGCAAGACTCCGCTGTTGCCCTGTATCGTCTCTACGAAAACGGCAGCGATTTCTTCTTCTCTCACTGCCCTTTCGAAATCTTCCACTCGTTTGGGCAGAAAGAGGACATCTTGAAGGAGGGGTTCGAAGGGTTTGCGGAGTTTCTCACTGTGTGTAAGAGAAAGAGCACCCATGGTTCTGCCGTGGAAATTGCCTTCGAATGAGACAAGTTTCCCACTCCTGAGTTTTCTCACGGCCTTGATTGCAGCTTCTGTAGCCTCCGTACCGGAGTTTGAGAAGTAAACTTCACCTTTAGAGCATGAGAAATGAAGGAGTTTTTCACTTAGAGAAATGGCATCCTCATCGATAAAGTAGTTCGAAGTGTGGGAGAAGCGCTTGATCTTCGAGGTAACAGCTTCTACTGTTGCAACATCTGAGTGGCCAAAAGCAAGGACCCCAATTCCGGCGAATGTATCCAGGAACTCTCCCTGCTCTGTTTTTATGTTTATTCCATGTGCACTGACAATTCTAAGAGGAAAAGGTGAATAAACTCTCGAAATCATGCTCATCAACTCACAATTCGAACTCATCGAGCAGAGCCTTCAAGGCTGTGCTTGCCTGAGATTTGGGAACGAGAACGGAAATCTTGATCTCTGAAGTAGTCGTGGCAATGATTTTTACTCCTGCTTTCCCCAGTGCAAGGAAAAAACGGGCAGCCACACCGGAGCTAGACCTCATCCCGACGCCCACTGTCGATATCTTCGCTACATCTTCATCTATTGCAAGTTCCCAGTTATCCACATCGACCAGCACATTCTCGATAGTCCTCTTTATTGCGGCTGGACTGGCTGAGATAACCGTAAATGCTAGATGAATGTAGCCGTTGTCGTTGACTATGGATATCATATCCACGTTGAAACTCGATCCGGCTACCGCCTGGAAGATCTTGCTGATTATCTCGGTGTTGCCGGGGAGTTTGTTAATCGCAATCTTTAGCTGGTTCGTGTCTATTGTCGCCCCGGTCACTACAGGCTGTTCAAGCCATTCGGGAAGCCTGTTCACTACTCTCGTACCCCCTTCTTCGCTGAAAGAAGACAAACAGAGGATCTCTACGTTGTACTTCTTCGCTATTTCAACGGATCTCGAATGGAGGACTTTTGCCCCCAAAGCGGCCATTTCAAGCATCTCGTCGTAAGTAATGTACTCCAGCTTTCGAGCATCTTTGTGAAGCTTGGGATCGCAGGTATAAACGCCTGCCACATCGCTGAATATCTCACATGGGACCCCTGCCTTGGCCGCAATGGCGACTGCAGATGTGTCCGAGCCCCCCCGGCCTAAAGTAGTGAGATTTCCCTCGGTATCGACGCCTTGAAAGCCGGTGACAACTATTGCGTCATGATCCTCAAGCTCGCTGTAGATCTTGTCGAGATTCAGGTCTGCAATTCTTGCATTGCCGAAATCCCCTACCGTCGTTATATCAAGCTGTAAAGCGTTGTGAGAGATAGATTTCACGCCCATTCGTATGAGAACTATCGAAAGAAGAGCTGCAGACATCTGTTCGCCTGTCGAAAGCAGCATCGCTAGTTCTCTGGGATCAGGTTCCTCAGAGAGGTTTTCGGCGAGAGATATCAGGTCGTTCGTGGTCTTTCCCATTGCAGAGACTACCACGATCACCTTCTCGCCAGAATCGACACGTCCCTTGATTCTCTCTGCAACGTTCCGAATTCTTTCGGAATTCGCGACCGATGACCCTCCGTACTTTTGAACGAGCATCTAGTTCTCCCTTATCTCACGAAGTTCTTTAACGAGATTCGTCTTGCTTGCAGTCTTCTCGTCGAACTGCTTTATGACCTTCGCGGGCATTCCTGCAGCAACCGAAAAAGGCGGAACATCCTTAGTTACCACCGCTCCGGCCCCTATGACCGAATTCGTACCAATCCTCACTCCTTCGAGGATAACGGCATTGGCTCCCACAAGCACATTGTCTTCTATAATCACCGGTGTCGCGCTAGGGGGCTCCACAACGCCAGCGACAACGGCTCCAGCTCCTATGTGACAATCGGCTCCAATTATTGCCCTGCCCCCGACTACTACGTTCATATCTATCATGGTTCCTTTGCCAATCACTGCACCGACATTGAGAACAGCTCCCATCATTATGACCGCGTTGTCTCCAATTTCAACCAGATCGCGAATAATCGCTCCCGGTTCGATTCGCGCCCTATACTTCGTTAGATCCGCGAGGGGAAGGGCTGAGTTTCGTGCCCTGATTTCAATGCGGTAGCCAATAATCTTGTCTCTGTTTGCCTCGATTACTCCGTTGATATCTTTCAGATCGCCAAAGAGAATCCCAAAGTCTTTGCCTCCGACGAACTCTACACCCTCAGTTGAAAGGTCGTCCAGCTCCCCGGAGATGTAGCATTTCGCAGGGGTCTTCTTCTTCGAGTCTCTTATCATCTTTATTATCATTTCTGCGTCCATTTAATGACCTCCTCAAAGGAGTAAAACCCCTTTTCTTTATTGGTACAGAACTGAGCTGCCGTTAGCGCCCCGATCGCGAATACTTTGCGGGAGATCGCTCTGTGAGTTATCTCGATAACTTCTCCATCATTAGCAAAGAAGAGAGTATGATCTCCTGGAACTCCCCCGGCCCTCACAGAGTGAATTGGCAAGTCTCTTCCGGTAGATTCCTTCAGCATTAAAGCGGTACCTGAAGGCGCGTCTTTCTTCGCACTGTGGTGTACTTCAATTATCTCGCCTTCGAAGCCTTCAAATAGAGTCGAAAACTCCTTGAGGATCATTCTCAGCAGGTTTATGCCTATAGAGAAATTGAAGCTTTGAACTACAGGGACCTTTTCGGCAAGCTTCTCCAGATCTGAAATGTCAGATTGACGAAGAGCAGTCGTCCCAATGACCAGACCTGCGCCAAATTGATCTGTCAGATCGATTGTGGTTTTCAAAACTTCACGATTCGAGAAATCAATGATAACCTCTGGTTCGCCATGTCTAAAGATACCTTCATCATTAACTTCTAGAACGAGTTCGTGGTCTCTAAATACTTCAATAACTTCTTCTCCCATCCGCCCCGAAGAGCCAACAACTCCATACTTCACAGCACACCACTCTCTTTCATAGCCCTTTCGACAACCGTTCGATTCGCATCGGAGAGGTCGTAAAGAGGCAAGCGAAGTTCATTCCGACAATATCCCATTAAGCTCAGGGCATACTTAACGGGTATGGGATTCGATTCGACAAAGAATGCTTTCATAATCGGGAGAAGCTCTAGATGCAAGTCCCTGGCACTCTCGAGGTCGCCGCCGAGAATAGACCGGATCATCGAAGAAGTCTTCAAAGGGGCAGCGTTAGAAATAACAGAGATTACACCGTCGCCGCCACTACTGCAGAGATGAAAGGCCTGATCGTCGTTTCCCGACCAAACCTTGAGATCAGAATGATTTGCCTTCAACCTGGAAAGAAGGTAGTCAACATTATACTGGTCTCCACTTGCCTCTTTCACTCCGACAATGTTATCGAAATCCAGACACCTGATAATCGTATCAGGAAGCATGTTGGTTCCCGTTCTTCCCGGAACGTTGTAAATTATCACAGGTCCTTGTACACGTGTCGCTATCTCTCCAAAGTGCCTGTAAAGACCTTCCTGGGTTGGTTTGTTGTAATAGGGGACCACTACCAGTACGCCATCGGCACCCTCATCGAACGCTTTTGTTGACATCTCGACGGTCTTTTCCGTCGAATTGGTGCCCGTCCCCACAATCACCGGCACAGTCCCATTTGCCTCATTAACGGTTATCTTTATCAGTTGAGTACGTTCAAAATCACTTATCGTTGGGGATTCCCCGGTCGTCCCAAGGACTATAAGCGCCTCAATTCTGTTCTCAAGCTGGAATCTAATGAACCTCCCGAATGCATCGAAATCTACATCGCCGTCCTTGAAAGGTGTTATAACCGCAGTTCCAGTTCCTCTGAACATTTCTCTACACCTCCTCCTAGAAAGGCAGCCCCATCTCTGAAGATGACAGTAAGAACGCCTCCATTGGCCTGCAATACTATCTTCTCACTGCCCGTCCTTCTGCTTTGAATCCATGCAACTGCTGTCGCACCGCTGCCACAGGCGCCCGTCTCTGCTTCGACTCCTCTTTCAAAGGTTCTTATTCTAAGCGTACCGTCTTCCAGGACGTTGAAGACGTCTATATTTGTGTCGTACAGGTGCCTGAGAGGAAGAAGTGCGTTCCAGTCGATATCCTGCGTGTCCCCCTCTATCACAAGATGAGGCACGCCGACAACTACAATCTCTCCGCGAAATTCTTCCTCCTCGAAACTTCCAAGGAATTTAGGCGATGGCATCCTCACGCTGACATCATCATCCACAACGCCCAATAGACTTCCCGAATAAGAGGAAAACTCGACCTTATCTCGGGCTTCTTTTTCGTGAATAAAGTGTACGAAAGTCCTGGCTCCGTTTCCGCAAAAGGCAGCCCTATGACCATCACGATTGAAGTAATCCATGAAGTCTCTTTCCACAAAGATCGCACCATCTCTGTCGTTAACGTACTTGAGAACGAGATCGCGCTTCCCTTCATCGCTCAGCTTCGTATCTCTCGAATCGACTACAAGAAACGTGTTTCCAGTCGCAGAGTAAAATGCACCTTTCATCTCAAGTACCTCCCAAATGAGTTTTCATGATTCTTATTGCATTTGTTGCCGCTCCCACCCGAATGTTGTCGGCTATGTTCCAGAAAAGGAAACGGTTGTCGTCAAAGCCTCTCAGACGCGACACGAACACTAGATCTGAACCGGCTACTTCGATTGGGGTCAGTCTTTCTTCGCTGTAAACTACGTCTTCTGAAGACTCTATCTCTCTTATAAGATCCTCCAGTGAAAAGGGGCGGACCGTCTCACAGAAGACGGATTCAGAATGGCCGTAAGCAACAGGGACCCTAACAGTCGTAGGCCAGACAGATATCGAATCGTCTCTGAAGATCTTTCGAGTTTCGTGAACCATCTTCATCTCTTCGGTAGAAAAGTTTGAATACAGCAAATCCCCGATTACGGGAACGACATTTCTGTGTATCTGTCTCACAAAGACCGAAGGCCGAATGTCGCCCCTCTCCTGCTCTTCAAGCTCTGCTATTCCCTTGTTGCCCGCCCCTGAAACAGCCTGATATGTAGAGACTACAATTGTCTTTATCCCGTAGCTCTTGTGTATTCCGCTGAGGGAAAGAACCATCTGTATGGTCGAACAGTTTGGGTTCGCAACAATACCGCAGTATCCCTTCAGAAGATCCCCGTTGATCTCGGGTACTACAAGCGGAATCTCTGCGTCACTTCTGAAAGCAGATGAGTTGTCTATAACGACGGCTCCTCTTTCCGCGGCTATTGGCGCATATTGCTTCGAAACGGAAGCTCCGGCCGAGAACAGAACATAATCGTAGCCTTTATCGAAGGAAGCCTCGCGAAGCTCCTTGACTTCCAGATCCCTGGACTCAAACTTGAAATGCTTTCCTTCACTGCGCTTCGAGGCAAGTAAATCAATCACTTTCGGTGAGATCTTCTCCTCTTCCAGCTTCCTTAACATCATTCGGCCTACTTCCCCGGTAGCGCCAACTATTGCAAGTCGCACTTAACCACCTCCTGAAAAAAAGAAAAAGTGTTCCCGAAGAAAACGGGAACACTTCAATGGTTTGAAATAATGTCCTATTCCAAACCCACCGGCTCTCCACGCATTCTTCGTGACAGTCATACAGGTCTTTCCTGTATGCCCAGAAGTCGGTCGCTGGGGCTTCCGCCTTCTTCGGCACCCTCGCCTTTCGATCCGTTCCAATCCCCTGATGAACGTCTACTGATCTCGGGTGCTCCTCCGTTGGGTAACTTTCGATTGATTATATCACGCTGCTATTCTGATCAAGGCCCACTATGAAAACAACACGTAAATTGATCATCTCATTTGCGGTTATCGTTCTATCTTCTTCTCTCACCTGAAGAAGAAATGAGGGCTCGGCAATCTAAGACGCTCTAGAAGCCTCCCGTTCCTCCCCCGCCTCCTCCTCCGCCGGAGCCTCCGCCGCTAAAACCTCCCCCACCAGAACCACTGCTGGATGCAGACGAGGCGGCTCTTGTAAGACCGGTAAAGGAACTGACGGCGTATGCCGTGACAGGATAGTAGATATACGGATGCCTGCTCTGTTCTCTCCAGACATCTTCCGGGACTATCTTGTTTAGGTTCTTCCTCACGGTATCGGCAATTCCGAGGGCCGTTGCAAATACGAGATACTCTTCCCACAGGATAATAGATTCAGGGGGCTTCTCATTTAGCAAGGAGTAATCCTCCAGGTACTTCTTCAAGCCAAGCCACCGTAGATAGAAAAGCCTCCCGTCTTTCGTCCATCTTCCGAATACATCCTTCGGCATGAAAATCACAACCCAGCTAACTATCCAGATCCCTCCAAAGAATGCGTAGGAGAAGAGTCGCATTGGTGAAAGATCAGATTTTGAATAGAAGAAAAGTAGGATGATGCAGACAACGAGCATCAGGAAGGAGTAGCCCTTGGCAATCGCATTGCCTTTGAGGTCAATCAAGTGCATTCTTCTGACAGTATCGTTGACCTTATTCTTGTATTTTGAGAATTCGCTGGTAAAGAGACGGGCCTTTGATTGCTTCTTCGTAACCTGCTTCTTCACGGCAGTAAAATCAAACACATCTCCTTCGTCGTATTTGTCAAGAAAAGAGAGGAAGGCAGCTTCGGTAGGGCGTAGCTTTGAGTTGTCTCGATTCTTTATAATTATTCCTTCGACTTTTTCGCCCTTTCCTTTCTGAAAATCGATAAGTTCCTTTCTATACAACTCCATAATTGTTGAGCCTATTCCGTCGTTGTCTACCATTCCAGCCATGTTCCTTACTGCCGCGTTTATTACGTCGGGAGCATCGCCTGTTGGTAAGTCTCTCTCATACTCTGCATAATAGCCAATATCTATCTCTCGCCCGAATTTCCTGTGCGCAACTATCAACACAAATGGTGTCAAGAAACCTACCACTATTGGAATTATCCACTTTCCAAAGAGAACCGTTGTCTCTGCCTTTCTTTCGGCTCCTTCTATGAAGTTCTGATCGAAGGCTCCACCTAGAGCGATGTTTCTCATGTTCATCGCATTTGCTTGTTCCTTTGGAATGACTGCCCTGAACTCGACGTATGTCCAAGGTGGAATGTTCGTTGCTCTCAAATCAAACACGTTTCCACTACGATCTAACTCAACAGGGGGATGTGTATAGAACTCCAGTATATCTAACTCTTGAGGGAATATTACTCTCGCAGTAATTTCGCCGACCCAACTGCTCGTGTCCTCACCCCAGATTTTTCTGAAGATCTGAGCGATGTCTGTTCCCGCTTCGACAGCTCTACGAACGGTGTACTTGTAAGTAACGCTTACTCTTTCCTCTCCTTTGACCGGAGTAACACTAGAAGAGTTATACGGAACAAACCAGATCCTAACCGATCTGGCATTTTCATCACCCATGGATTCTATGTATTTGATCTCCTTGCCCACAGCAGTAACTTCAATAGAGCTGTACTGACTTCCTGCCCTGTCGGCAGGCAGCTCTCTGTAAATTCCTCTGTAAGCTTTGTTGAATTTGTAATCGATAGTCTCGGTAACTGTCAGGAGACCGTTCTGGTCTATCTCCATCAAGACATTCGCCTTCTCGATCGATGTTATGGACGAAAAAGAATCAGCAATTCCGTCACTGAAGATCAGTATCGCCACTGCCCACGTAATTACACCAACTATGATACCCGCGATGACCCTAAAGACGATCTTCTTCACTCAGCGCCACCTCCCTTTATTGCATTTTACACTATCGTACCTAGATTAATTGGAATGAGCTGGCCTGCGTCAGCAGACTGTGCACGTTACAGAATATTGGTACAAAAGACAATGAAGTGTAGCATTGAAGGTTTAGTATTTTACCGACCGGTAAGTAAAAATCTATTGGGGGTGTTATTCATGGGTATTGTAGAAAGCATGAAGGCTTCAATGCTGAGACAGGCAGGGAAGTATGTGGGTTCACTCGTCAGAAATTCTTCAACTGAAAACATCGGAAGGCTCTTTGGCACAGTTGCGGCTCTGACGAAGGAGCCGACAAAGAGTGGATTGAAAAAACTGACTCAGATGGCAAAGGAAGAGCATCCAATGATCGTTTCCTGGCAGAATGTCTTTAAGAGATCCAGTCCAAAGGCAGTTGAAAAGGCTATGACAAATCTCGTTGTCAATGAGTTCGCCCTTGGCGAGAAGATTCGTCAGGAGAAGATGCTCGAGCACGAAGTTGTAATTCCCAAGCTCGTAGTAATAAGCCCAACTTACGCTTGTAATCTAAACTGTGTCGGTTGTTATGCTGGTCTCTACGGTAGAAAGTACCAGCTTTCAAAGGAAGAGGTCAGTTCTATAATCCGGCAGGCAAATGAACTGGGGATTTACTTCTTCATCATCACCGGCGGTGAGCCGTTTGTATGGCCGCATCTTCTCGAGATCTTCGAGGAGTTCAACGATTCTTACTTCCAGGTCTACACCAATGGTACTCTAATTACAAAAGAAGTGGCACAGAAATTGGCTGAACTCGGCAATGCCACTTTTGCAGTCTCCGTTGAAGGTTTCGAAGGCGAGACCGACTGGAGAAGAGGACGCGGTGTTTTCCAGAAAATTAAGCAGGCTTGGGCAAATCTGCGAGAAGCCGGAGTCATTTACGGTACTTCGGTTACCGCAACCAGACTGAATCACGAAGTAATGATGAAGGACGAGTTCTGGCAGTTCTTGAAGGATGAAGGCGTATCTTACGCCTGGGTCTTCCAGTTTATGCCAGTGGGCATGAATCCTTCGATGGATCTCGTACCGACGCCTGAACAGAGGTACGAGCGATTCTTCAAGACTGAGCAAGAGAGGCTTGGCGGAGACTTTGCATTCGTTGCAGATTTCTGGAATCACGGATTCCTTACGAATGGCTGTCTTGCAGCCGGCGCAAAGTATTTACACGTTAATGCAAAGGGTTACGTTGAACCTTGTGTCTTCCAGCAGTTTGCGGTTGACAGTATAAGAGAGAAGAGTCTTCTAGAGATTTTGAAGTCTCCGTTCTTCACGGCATACAAGAGAATGGTGCCCTACAGCAATAATCTCTTCAGACCCTGTCCGATCATTGACAATCCCAAGGTTCTCAGAGCCATGGTGAACAAGTTCAATGCGATCCCACAGCATGATGGAAGCGAAAACGTTGTCACAGAGCTTGCCGGACAGCTTGATGAACTTGCAGCCGGCTGGAAGGAATACGCCGATAAACTGTACTACGAGGAAGGCTTTGCCGAGACCCACCCGGCCCACAGAGGGGTTTACGATTTCGATGTTAGAATGAGAAAGTACGCTAACAACGAAGAAAAGCTTGCTATAGACAAAAAACCTTGAGGGGACGGTGGATCCGGTGCGAGCGAAATTGTCTTCTAGAGAGAGGATTATAAAAGCCGCCCGGAAGGCCTTTGCGGAAAGAGGTCACGACGGCGTAAGCATGTCTGAGATTGCCCAGATGGCTGGGGTGAAAAAGGCCTTAATATACTATTACTTCCCCAGCAAAGAGGACTTATTTTATGAAGTCTGGCAATACTCGATAGACGAACTTGAAGATCATGTCTTTTCGGAAACCAGAAATGAAAATGTTTATGTGTCGAAGCTCAAGAGGATTCTCAGATCGTACATTGATTTCATAACCAATAAGAATGAGATCAAGAAGATCATGGATCAGGAGAGGGCGAACCTTAGCAGGGAGGACAATGAATCCTGGAAGAGGGTAAGAGACAGGTACCAGCTTCTGAAGGAGAAGCTGTCCTCAGCGATAGACGAAGCAAAGAACGCTCAGGAGATTTCTAAAGACGTGGATCCCGACAGCGCTGCAGACCTCATATTGAATGGTTTCAGCGTAACGGAAGACCCGAACGGGCTAGAAAGTATTAGAGAGATAATCTGGAGGGGCTTGGTCAGCAACTCCGGTGAATGAACCCGATAGTCGATGAGAGGGACTTGGTCCCTCTCATTTTTTTATTCCTCTTCTCTTGAAATCAAGAACTTCTCGAAATCTCGAGTACCTTTCTTCGAACCTTCCGCCTGAGATTTGGAGAAACTTCATGTACAGCACATCTACAATCATCAGCTGGACGATTCGAGTGACGAGGCCGCCTTCTGGAAATACCAGTTTCGAGTAATAGCTTTCCAGGTTGATGCTCGAATAATTGCTTAGCTTCGATCCGGCAGGAGTTATCGTAACCACAGAGGCCCCAGCCTTCTTTGAAAATCTCAAGGCATCCATAAGGTCAACGGAACTTCCTGTACTTGAAATGGCGACTACTGCAGAATTACTTTCCAGACTGTAAGCAGAGATCATCTGCTCGTACCCATTTTCGATGAGCTGTACTCTCTTCCCACTTTGAAGCATCTTTAGATAGAGGTCGTGCCCGGCGATAGCGTCAAAGCCAAAGGCATAGATGTCAATTATTTGAGACGAGGAGAGAACTCTTGCTGCCTCTTCTATTACTTCCTCGCTAACTCGACTATAGGCCTCTCTGATTGTCGTTGAAACGAGTTCATCATATGCTTCTAAGTCTTCGATCAACACGGATGACTTTTCCCTCTGGACCAGTATGTTGAGCTCACTTGCGATCGCCAACTTCAGTTGCGAATAGCCGGTGAACCCGAGCTTCTTAGCAGCCTTAACGATCATCGACGGGGAGATCTCAAGTCGAGCTGCCAACTCATGAATTGAGAATTCCAGAGATTGCTCCGGATTATTTATAACGAAGCTTACAATCTTTTCTTCCGTCTCGGTCAGTAGATGAAGTGCTTCGTTGTAGGACTGCAGAAGGCTACTCATTATCAGCGGGAATTCCCTTCTCCTTCACTCTCTCAAACCAGTTAGCGAGCTCGCTTCGAATCTCTTCCGGAACATTGGACAGAAAGTTAGGATCATCGTGTGTATAATCTATCATTCCGTCGGAAATCCCGACCCTCTTTGAACTGCCAAACGGCAGCTGCCCTTTGCTTGCCTGGATTATTGTCTCCTTCACAAGGAGATCTATATGCTTCAGAAAGCTCGCCAATATAACAGTGGGATTCATCGATATGAGATTTGAGTCGACCGTAATCACATACTTACCCCTGACAGATGCCTCCTCAATCACTCCAACGCCGCTTCCTCCGGCAATTGAAAGAATTACGTCCACACCTGCATCAAACTGTTTTGCAGCCAGCTCGCTCCCTCTCGAAGGGTCGGACCAGCTTCCAACAATGCCGAAAAGTACATCAATCGAGGGATCGACAGTCGCCACTCCCTTCTCGAACGAAGGCCTCATCACATTGGTCATTGCGGGGTACGTATCCCCTGCAACGAGTCCAACCATCTTCTCCTTGTTTGCTCCAGGCATCCGACTAGAAGTGACAAGACCGGCAAAGATCCCGGCTAGAAAGGTCATCTCATCATCTTTAAACGCGACTGAATATGTATTTGGAGGTGAGTTCTCAATCATTCCGTCAAGAAGCGCAAACTTCTGATTAGGGAACATATCGGCAACGCGTCTCACACTTGCCGGCATTCCCTCCGTAAAAGTCATAAGAAGATCATACTTGTTCAGAGCAGCGAGACTGGTTAGAATAGATTCCCATTTTGACTGGTTGTATCCACCTTCGACGATCTTAATCTCGATCTCCTCAGACTCAATTTCGAGGGCACCCTTCTGAACGAGCTCATAGATCGCGTTTCCGCCGATTTCACCCGTGATTAGAATGGCAACGCTGAATTTGGCGCCTGCGAGAGTGGCAATCATAACCATCAGCAAAAGCAAGAATAGTCTTTTCATCTTTTCACGCTCCCAAAAATCTCCTATGAATAGATTATAGTTCTTTCGAACTAAATTCTCAAGAGCGAGAATAATATTCCTGATATCGTCTCACATTGTGGGTGATGAGTCCGGGGTAGGCTTCTTCATGACGAAGCCGTCGTACTGGTTGATGTTCTGATCAAGGAGCTTTACCATCTCAGTAGCGTCTATAAGCCAGTGCAGCGAAAAACCTTCGACAAGCTCGGCGACTCGGCCTCTGATTTCCTCAAGATCCTGACCGGCCATATATGAATGATAAGCATAAGACCATACGTGAGGGGTTCTTGGGCTGGATAGTTCGATTCTCTCCAAGTCGTCGGAAGCCAAGATAGAGTAAACCTCAGCATAATCACCAGGGCTATCCACTTGCCACCCGTTTTCCGTCCATCTGAAGAAGCGTTTGAAGACGGATAATTCTGTCGCTTCATGGGCCTTCACCATGTGATCGTCAACAACCATGAGCTCTGCAACTCCATCGCAGTCAAGATCTATGACATTATTCGTTCTCTTTGGATCTATTGCCACTGTCAATGAGTAAACTTTGGTGTCGATTACGGTAATATAGTAGGCTCCCAGGGGTGCAGAGTAATCATCGGTAAGAAATCTGAATATTGTGGTCTTCTGTCCGGGGTAGGGCACATCGTGGACAATAACGGGTGTCATTATCGTCTTGCCCGCAAGAGTATCTACTACGACCCCCTCCTTGTAGAACTTGACAACATCTGAGATGCCCATTACGGGATCACCAGACTGAAACTCGAACGTGACTCTCCCTGGAAGAAGCCCACTGGTGTATTCCTCGTACTTCCACAGTGCCGTACTTTCGAGAGTCTCTCTATCAAGGGAAGAAGCGTCGACTGTCACATTAGGCGTTTCCACCTCGGTCAGATTGCCCGTGCTTGCCGGAGTGGGAGGAATTGGTAGAGAAGGCGTGATTTCTTCTGCGGGATTCTCATCGAAGAAGCCGTCAAGATTGAAGAGATCGTCAAAAGAATCCATAGCAAGAATCTCTAGTGCCATATCTTCGAAAGAATTCGTGACAGTAGCATCAGAAGAGTCTGAATTATCGCTGTTCCCCGCCAGACTTGTAATTGTTATAAGGACGAACATCATAAAAGATAAATAGTGAAATAAATGCCTTCTCATACTGTCCAATCACCCACATGGCAATTATACGCTATTTTCAGAAACACGAAGCTCATGTTTTGGGGCAGCAAAGACTGGAAGTCCTTCGTTCCAAAGCAAAATCGGTTCATCGTTTCCAGTTAAGATCAAGAACCAATAGCAAGACGTCGAATCACGGCCCAAAGTGACGGGTAGTAACTCTCCTCGGATAGCCTAACATCGTCATTCCGGGCTTGACCAGGAATCTCTCATTAAAGCTGTGGAGATTGTATATGATAACGCTTCTGAAGGGAAAGAGTATCTTCTTTCAAGAACGAAAAACTGCTCTTCATTATCGGTTACCATTAAGAACCAAGAGTAAGATGCCGCATAGATCGTTATGGATCATAGACTTTTCAAAAGACCCCAATGTGTAGTATGATTAGTTGTTCTATGAAGGAGGTGGTGTTCATGGTAGATAACTTCGATGATTTCTTTAACCCCATGGGTTCTTACACCGCGCTTCTTCTGGAATCTAATTGCTGAAAGGCAATTTATTCCGATTATTCGACCACGGCGGTAAGAACCCGTGGTTTTTTTCTTTCTTTAAACCAACTCGAATAATTGGAGGTAAATCATGAATGGTGAGGTAACTAATGTTCAGAAAGGCATGATAGAAGTAAGATCTGAGTCAGGCGAATTCTTTCGCTGTCTTCTAAGAGGAAAGCTTCTTCAAAAGGAAAGAACAGAAAAGAACGTTGTTGCCGTTGGCGACAGGGTGTTTTTCGAAAAGCTTCAGAAGGACCAGGGAATAATTACCGAGGTTCTTCCCCGTGACAAATGTCTTGTCAGGAAAGGGGCAGGCAAAAAAGGGAGACATCTCCATCAGGTTATCGCCGCAAACGTCGATCAGGTTATTATTGTCGTGGCGATAAAGGATCCCCCTTACCATAAGAGCTTGATCGAAAGGTACATTACTGCAGCGAGAGGTTCGGATCTTGACGTCATAATTGTTTTCAACAAAGATGACCTGGGCCTATCTGAAGAAACGAAAGCAGACATCCAGAAATATCGTGATCTTGGATACCGGGTCTTTCTTACGAGTACCTTCTCCGGAACTGGCATAGAAGAGGTCAACTCGGCTCTTCAGGGGAGGTCTTCGGTGCTGGCAGGAAGTTCCGGTGTCGGAAAATCCTCTCTAGTGAACGCGATTTGCAGTTCAAACGTTAAAACCGGCGAAGTAAGTGACTCCACACACAAGGGGAAGCATACAACCACTTCCTCTCAGGTGCATCTTCTTCCTTATGGAGGGAGAATTATTGATGTTCCCGGAATGAGAGAGTTTGCAATAAGTGGAACGGAAGGTCTTGACGAAGCATTTGATGATATAGTGGAACTTTCCGCAAAGTGCAGGTTCAGAGACTGCACCCACACCGTCGAGCCGGGATGCGCGGTTCGCGAGGCTGTAGCCAACGGAATTCTCGACAAAAGAAGACTTCGAAACTACCTGAAAATTAAGACTGAAGAGTAAGGCCCCGGTTCTCCGGGGCTTTTCTTTCGTTCTATGTAATACCGTAAACAGCGGTCACTTTGTCATCTCGGCAGATGCTTTAGGAAGTTACTCGCTTTGCTCTCCCCAAAAGAAGCATTCTTGAAACCTCACAATATCATTCGTAGAACCTGCCCTTAATACAACCTGTTCAGCGCTCCCAAATTGTAATCCCGTGATGTATTTGCACGGGATCTCGGCTTCTGAAGGGCCTCGTAAGGCCGTGGCCGGGGATAGCGGGTAGGGGGTTGGAGAGAGCAAGTAAAACTCGTCCACCGTTGACGGTCCACCGTCCTCGGAGAAGACCGCAGAGCGAGGAACTGTTCCTAGTTCTTGGCTAAGGTCAGAAATCAAGACCTAGATGCTGAAACAAGTTCAGCATGACGAAATAGGACGTTTCCGTGTTGACCAGGCGCTTTCATACCGCTGTGGCATTAAAAAACAAGACCCGGCTAATGCCGGGCCTTTACATAGAAAATACTAAGTATTGCTTCCTCGCTTCACAGCTTCGGTGCAATTAGCTCTAACAGAATTGGTGGAGGCGGCGAGAGTCGAACTCGCGTCCGAAACCAAATTCCTTGCAGGCTCTCCGAGCGCATCCTGTGATCATCGTCAACAGTCAAGACTTCACAGGCAGAGTCCGACTGTCCTAGCCCCTAAGTTTCCCCGAGAATTCGGGGCACATCCACGGGTAAGGTCTGATTTTCTGACGCCCTTCATAGCCCACCAGACCAAAAAGCTATTCGGACGGCTACTTATTAATTATTAAGCAGCAAGTGCAAATTCGTTATTGGCATTTCTGCTTTTCCGGTTTTTTAACGCGGCTCCGGGACCTCGGCTCGCTCCTTCAAGTTCATTGACCCCGTCGAAACCGTTTCGCCCCCAATGATAATTATATCATCGGTCTGTATGGTTGTCAGCGAGACCGTACTTTTCAAGCTTATAGTATAGACTCCTTATGCTTATCCCGAGTTCGTTTGAAGTCTTTGTCTTATTCCAGTCGTTTCTTTCGAGGGCTTCGCTGATGATCTCTTTTTCATAGTCTTCCATCAACACTGTCAGGTTTCCCACCGGCAGTTCGCCGCGCTTCTCCGGTCTTTCAATGACTCCCTTTATGTGAGAAGGCATTATTGTTTTCTCTTCGAGTTCCATACTGATCATTGCCCTACCGATGATGTTTTCGAGCTCCCTAACGTTGCCAGGCCAATCGTGTTTTTTGAACAGTGTTAAGACGGCCGGATCGATTCCCGCGACCATCCTGCCATACTCCTGATTGAGCCTCATTACTACCAGTCTTGCAATCTCGGGAATATCTTCTGGTCGCTCCCTCAACGAGGGGATAACTATTGGAACTACGTTCAAACGGTAGTACAAATCAGGAAGAAACTCTCCGGCTGCAACTAGCTTTTCCAAACTGACATTCGTTGCAGCGATCACCCGTACATCCAGTTTGACTGTCTCATTTCCTCCAACGGGCTTTATCTCTTTATCCTGAAGGAATTTAAGGAATTTCGACTGGACTGAAAGACTCATCTTCGCGACTTCATCCAGGAATACCGTTCCTCCGTTTGCTTCCTGAAGAAGTCCCTTCTTTCCTCCGCGGCGCGCTCCAGTGAAGGCTCCTTCAACATAACCGAAGAGCTCTGACTCAAGCAGAGTTTCGGGCAGCGCGGCGCAGTTCACACTAATAAAGCTCGCATCTCGCCTATCACTTGAATGGTGTATTGCATGGGCAAAGAGCTCTTTTCCCGTACCGCTCTGACCGTTAAGCAAGACCGTCGCCTTTGTAGTCGAGACCTTTCTCGCCTGATCTATTGCGACCTGCATCAATTTAGACGATCCGGCAATGTCATCGAAGGTGTACTTTGCCCTCATGTACCTCAGGAGTCTCTTGGTATCTTCAAGTTCCCTCGCAAGTCTTTCGATTTCTGATATGTCGTGGATAACGCCGACACTTCCTTTGAATGAGCCTTTCACGAAGAGCGGTGTAACATTTACCAATACTTCTTTCTTGTTTGGACCAACCTTGAGCCTTGCGTTATATATAGGCTTCCTTGTCCTCGCCACTTCAAGATGAAGCGAGGAACCCTCCGCTATGTCCACAGTTGCCATCTTTCCAATCACGTAATCTGGGCTCATTCCAGTGATTCTCGTATAAGCTTTGTTTACGAGAACGATCTTCCCCTTTTCATCGGCAACGGAAATCGCATCATAAGTGCTGTCAATAATCGAAGTCAAGAGCCCTTCCATCTCTTTGTGATTAATGACTTCTTCGGCCATTTTCTCGACGTTTGTGATATCTCGAAAGACGGCCATTGCAGCGTGAACTAAACCGTTCGAGTTCACTATCGGAAATCTCGAAGTAACAATGGTCTTCTCTTTCAGGTACTGAATTCTATTCAGCTCAGCTTCGCCGCTTTTCAAGACAATGTGGAGCCTTGTGTTTGGGATAATTTCTCTCACGGGCGCACCAACCGCTTCTTCCCCGTCTACTCCCAGTATGTTGAGTGCCTCGTCATTTATGAACGCTATTGTCTCGTCTGAATCGACGACGATGATCCCCTCGATAAGAGAATTCAGGATCTTTTCGAAAAGCTCTCTTTCCATTACTCACCCGTTTTCGGGTTTACACCACCTTCGGGATACATATTTCTGAACAGCCTAACAAAATCCTCTTTATTCAGCTCTTCGGCTCTCACATCTGCCTCGATTCCGGACAACTGCAACAGACTCTCGGGAAACTCGACCAGACCCTTCAGGTTGTTCTTTAGCTTCTTGCGTCTCTGAGAGAAACATTGCCTGACAAATCTCCTGTAAGCGGTTCTTTCCTCTCTTTCAATCGGAGCATTTCCGAGCAGCGAAAGCTGAATTACCATGGAATCTACCTCGGGCTGAGGAATAAACTCCTTCCTAGAGACATGGAAGAGCTCGGTTACTTCCGCAAACGTGTTGACATTCACCGTCAGTATACCGTATTCCTTCGTTCGAGGTGTTGCGGTCAATCTGTCTGCATACTCCTTCTGAACCATCAAGACTGCCTTATCAAAGGTCGGTCCATCAAACATGATTTTTTCAATGATTGGAGAGGTGATGTAGTAGGGAATGTTGGCAACATAGGTTACGGGTTCGGGCAGCGAGCTTAGATCTGCTTTTAGAAAATCCTCGTACAAGAGTTTGCATCTTTCGCCTTCAAGCCTTTTGTTACCCTCTTCGAATCTTCCGTCAATCTCGAAGCCAATTACTTTGAAGCCTCTCTCCAGCAACACAGCCGTAAGTGAACCTGAACCAACGCCAATTTCGACAACAGTTGAAGAAGTATCCATTTCAGCTGAGTCTACTATCCTTCTAGAAATCTTGTCGGACTTCAGGAAGTTCTGACCCAAAGCTCTATTGAGTCTTATGTTTATCGATCTTTCTGCCATCATCCCTCCGTTTCAGAAAGGGTTCTGTAGGAGCTACCCAATCTAAGCAAAAACCCGTCAGAAAGACGGGTGGTTTTCTGGCGGAGAGAGTGGGATTTGAACCCACGGACGAGTTGTGCTCGTCATACGCTCTCCAGGCGTACGCCTTCGACCGCTCGGCCATCTCTCCAACAGTGACAATTATATAGTCCATACTTTGAGTTGTCAACGAGATTCTATGGTAAACTAAATGATAGGTATAGAAATGTTTATATTCAGGGGTGATTTGATGAAGAAGCTATTCGGAACAGACGGCATCAGGGGAGTTATTAACGAAGAGCTAACGCCCGAACTTGCCATGAAGCTTGGCAACGCAATTGGAAGATACTACCTGGGAAAGTACAACAGGTTTATCATAGCAAAGGATACGAGAAACTCCGGTGACCTTCTAGAAAGTGCAATGGCTGCCGGTGCGGCCTCAGCTGGTATGAACGTTGAATTTGTCGGAGTAATTCCCACTCCGGCTCTTGCATACATTACCAAGAGCGAAAACACTCTGGGAGCAGTTATTTCAGCCTCTCACAATCCGGCTGTCTACAACGGGATCAAGGTGCTGGCTAAAGGGATGAAGATTTCAGACGAAGACGAAGTGGAAATTGAGAACCTGATAATAGACAACCCTTACCATTACACGGTCTTCTCAGGAGTTGGGAAGATCAGACAAGTAGACCATTACAGAGATGAGTATATTGATTACATAGTGGGTCTCTACGGGACTGAAAAGCTTCCTTCAGAAGGGATCGTAGTTGACGGTGCAAACGGGGCAATATCGACCGTGATATCAATGGTATACGAAAGCCTAGGCATTGAGGCCGACCTACGCGGTATCAGACCAAACGGAATAAACATAAACGACGGCTGTGGTTCGCTTTTTCCGGAATACCTGGGAAATTCTCTCCAGCAAGGGCAAATTGGGGTGCTCTTTGACGGTGATGCCGACAGATGTCTCTTTGTTTTACCCGGCTCGAGGTTGATAGATGGAGACATGTTGATGGCTCTAAACTCCATAAAGATGGTTAGTCAGGGAAGACTGAAGGGCAACAGAGTTGTTGCAACTGTTATGTCGAATCTCGGCTTCGAGAAATACCTGACTTCCAGAAATCTTCTCCTGGACAGGACGAAGGTCGGTGACAAGTACGTACTTGAGAGAATGCTGCAGACAGGAGGCGTTCTTGGTGGAGAACAGTCAGGCCATATCATTTTCCTTGACAGAAGCTCAACCGGCGACGGACTGATCACTTCTCTCGAAACTCTCAATACTCTTGAAGAGCTTGGGGAGACTCTTGAACAATTTGTAGACTCTTTTCCCGTTTATCCTCAGTTGTTGAAGAATGTCCCCGTCTCAGACAAAAAGGGTGTAATGGAAGACAGAAAGCTCAAAGATAGGCTTGAAGAGCTCAAGAAAAGAGAGGATTTGCGTGTTGTTCTCAGGCCTTCTGGAACTGAACCCTTCGTAAGAGTAATGGTTGAAGGAATAGAATCATCGCAGGTCGAAACTGTCTGCCAGGAGTTGGTCGAACTGGTCGAGGAGTGCAGTAATGGATAGGTATATATATGTTAAAGGTGCCAGAGTTCACAATCTCAAGAACGTAAGCGTAGCGATTCCGAAGAACTCATTGACAATCATAACGGGTCTTTCGGGCTCGGGAAAATCCTCCCTTGCTCTCGACACGATCTATGCTGAGGGCCAGAGGAGATACCTTGAATCGCTCTCCACTTATGCCAGACAGTTTCTGGGAGAGATGAAGAAGCCTGATGTAGAAAACATCGAGGGTCTTTCTCCGGCAATAGCCATAGAGCAGAAGACAGTGAGTCACAATCCGAGATCAACGGTGGGAACGGTTACAGAGATTCACGACTACTTCAGAGTTCTTTTCGCAAGAGTGGGCGTCCCTCATTGTCCGACATGCGGTCGCGAGGTTCAGAAGCAGAGTCTGGACGAGATCGTCGAAGGAGTTTTAAAGGAGCACGGTGAAGAGGAAAGAATAGCCATCTACGCACCAATTGCCAATGGAAAGAAGGGCGAATTCAAAAAGGAACTCGAAGCGCTCAGAAAGAAGGGCTTTGTGAGAGTTGAAATCGATGGAGAGACATACGATCTCGAGGAGGAACTGAAACTTGACAAGAACAAGAGACATTCAATAAATCTCGTGGTAGATAGATTGAGAGCAGATTCAGACAACTCGTCGAGGCTTGCAGACAGTATAGAGATGGCCCTCCATGAAGGAGATGGTTTTGTAGAAGTCGGTCTAGTTGATTCTCAAGAGAGAAAGATCTACAGTGAGAACTTCGCCTGCCCTGACTGCGGAATTAGCCTTCCAGAAATATCTCCAAAGATCTTCTCCTTCAACAATCCCTTTGGCGCCTGTCCCAAGTGCCACGGATTAGGTTACACGATGGAGTTCTCAAAGGATCTCGTTGTCGATGAGAATCTCAGCGTCGTTAAGGGCGCTGTAAAGACAATGTCCAGCAATAGGGATAGCTTCAATCTAAAGATGATTTTTCGAGTGATCGAGTCTCTCGGGGAAGATCCGGCAAAGCCTTTCAAAGATCTTCGAGAAGATGTTAAGGATGCACTTCTCTTCGGCACTAATAGAGATATCTCGATGAAGTACCAATCTGACCGACTCACTTACGAACTGAAACGTCCGTACGAAGGCATAATCAATAATCTCAACAGGAGATATCAGGAGACGCAGTCCGAAGACATGCGCTACTGGATGGAGAGCAACTTCATGGTTCAGCAAGGCTGCACGCAGTGCAATGGCCAGAGACTAAGACCTGAGGCTCTTGCAGTAACTCTTGGAGGACTGAACATAGCTCAGATATCTGAACTGACGATTCAAGAGATTTACGACTTTATGAGAGAGATACGTTTTAGCGATTATCAGCGTGAGATTGTTGGAGAGCTTCTCAGTGAGATTGAAAAGCGGCTCAAGTTCTTGGTGGATGTAGGACTGGATTACATCACATTGTCCCGTTACGCGATGACGCTTTCAGGCGGGGAGTCACAAAGAATTAGGCTTGCAACGCAGATTGGTTCGGGCCTTACCGGAGTGACTTATGTCCTCGACGAGCCGACCATTGGATTGCATTCAAGAGACAATGACAGGCTTATAAAGACTCTAAAAAATCTCAGAGACCTTGGTAATACGGTTATCGTTGTAGAGCACGATGAAGAAGTAATAAGGAGCTCTGACTACATAGTAGATGTAGGCCCAGGTGCCGGTGTGCATGGAGGTGAGATAGTCTTCCAAGGGACAACACAGTCACTTCTAGACGCACCGCCGGAACGATCGCTGACTGGAAAGTATCTCAACGGAGAAATGTCGGTTCCGAGATTCGAAGTGACAAACAACTCCAACGGAAAGTCGTTGATCGTAAAGGGCGCGAGAAAGAACAACCTGAAGAATATTGATGTTTCATTTCCTCTCGGCAAATTCATTACCGTTACAGGCGTCTCTGGAAGCGGAAAGAGTTCTCTAGTAATGGACACGGTATATCCGGCATTAAAGACAATGCTTGGCGGTCAGAATTCAGCTCCAGAAAAGTTGCCCGAGCTTATGGGTTGGGAGGAGATAGACAACGTAATCGTGATCGATCAGAATCCGATTGGTCGAACCCCAAGATCGAACCCCGCCACTTATACGGGACTGTTTAATCACGTGCGTGACCTCTTTGCGAAGACACAGGAGGCAAGAGCGCGGGGCTACAACAAGGGGCGTTTCTCCTTCAACGTGAAGGGTGGCAGATGCGAGGCCTGCCAGGGCCACGGTCTCATAAAGATCGAGATGCAGTTTCTCCCAGACGTTTACGTAGAGTGTGATGTCTGCAAAGGCAAACGCTACAACAAAGAGACACTGGAGATACGATACCGGGGCAAAACCATCTCCGATGTTCTAAACATGACGGTCGAGGAGGCTTCAGACTTCTTTGAACGCATTCCAATGCTGAACAGAATACTTGTCCTCCTCAACGATGTAGGTCTCGGTTATATCCGCCTCGGTCAGCCGGCTACGACTCTTTCAGGAGGAGAGGCCCAAAGAATTAAGCTCGCCTCCGAGTTGAAGAAGACATCCACAGGAAGAACCTTCTACATCCTCGATGAACCAACCACAGGATTGCATTTCGACGACGTTGCAAAACTCGTGCGTGTCTTGAAACGCCTGGTCGAAATGGGCAACACTGTCGTTGTTGTCGAGCATAATATGGACGTCGTGAAGAACGCCGACCATATAATCGATCTCGGACCCGAAGGCGGAGCAAACGGCGGCGAGATAGTTATTTCCGGAACGCCTGAGGAAGTGGCCGAATACCGCCACAGTCATACGGGATACTATCTGAAGAAGCAGCTTTCACAGCTTGGAGCGTTTTGATCCTGAATTCGGCAGCAGGAGATTAGAAAGCAAGTCTGCTTACGCAGGCCAGTCACCTTCGGTGGCCAGTCTCGCCTACGACGAGGCCAGTTCCGACTCCGTCGGGCAAACAAAGACCATTAAGAAAAAGCGTAGTGGAGAGGTTCGCTGCGCTCACGAGAGAAGAGAGAAGAAACCAGTAAGATTGGCGGTGAAACTTACGCCGGTACATGCATTTTTGATCTCTGCTTGACTAACGAAGAACAGATCCTTCCTCTGCTCTGGAACAAAGAGCAATGTTTTTTCTCTTTGACGGGTGCTCCCTTCTTAGAAAACGGGGGGCCTTTGATGGACAACCTTGTCTTCGCAGCGATCAGCGGGTCTTCGTTTTTAAGCGTAGAGCGGTTTCTAAGTGCGAGATCCCGTGCAGGTACATCACGGGATGACAAAGTGAGTGGATTCCAGGGGAGGCACTACGGGATGACCCTGAATAGGAGCCCCAAACAGAAGCCCTGAACAGGAGCACATCAGGGCAGGCTTTACGTGATGATAGAGTGAGTGGATTGAAGGGCAGTCCCTGCGGAATAACAAAGTTAGTCACTTGAGAAAGTCGCTTTGTGATAGAGATATAGGTTCTTTCGGAAAGGCTTCACCGGGATACGTCTTCATCAGCACTGAGAATGGTTAATGGGTCAATCGCTCTTCTTCGCAACACCCGAGGCCTTTTGCTCGATACTCCTTTTCCTCAGAATTCAGTTTGAGGCATAATAGTGTAAGGAAGTTCTCTTAGCCGCTCATCGATGCTAAATAATGACTGTCAAGAGAACGGATTTGCTAAGGGTTTTTGGAGGGTCTTTTGTGAATATATCAATTGTGAAGGAAAGTGGAATCGAGCTGCTCGTGTCTTTGTTCAGGCTCAATAACCACGAAAGAATGATTCATAACGACCGCAAATCTTCTGATTTTCTATCGGACTGGGTCTCGAAGTCTCGCTTGTCTATGCCGGCAGTTTGCCGTGAATGGCTGGAAAGGTTTTTCAGCTGGGAAGCCTTCTTTGGTCTTAAAGTCGTTCCCTTTCTTTTTCTTGAGGACTCCCCTTCTTCTTCAGATCTGCTTGGCTTGATCAAGAGGACTTCGCCGGAGAGATTGCTTCACATGTTCTTGAGCAGCGATTTCAAAGAGCCGGATGAATTAGGCGACAAGATTATCGAGTCTTTCGAACGCGACGAAAAGGCCGCTCTGGAATTTGCCTTCTCAAACCCTACTCTCACCAATATGGGCAAATGCGAAGCTATCGAGATGCTTAAGAATCAGTCAACAACGCGGGACTCTTTTGTGAAGCTCCTTGAATTCGGAAGTGAAAATTTGCTGCCATCACCGGATTTCACCCTTTCCATTCCCCACTCATCAAAGCTTTTCGAAGATAACTTCAACCATTTCGGAAGAGGTTTCTTGCGCTTTCTCCTTGATCTTGATGCTCCTGACACATCGGTCAAAGAGATGAGGTTACTGTTTTCATTGTTTCTTGGTGGTTCCTCTATAACAATCGAGGTACCCGAAAAGGATTCGATTATCTCTGTTGTCGGCACCGACAGGATAAGCGATCGGAGTCTCATGATCGAAAAGCATGATGCTGCCGGCATAATGAGTACGATGGCTAAGAGAGAATCTATTGAGATCCTTCGCAAGGTTCTACACTCAGGTCAAACTCTCTCGAGTATCGTAGATTTGTCGTGTCTACATCGCCACAAAGCAGTTGAAATTCTCGCAGGATTGTCCAGAGAAGGATTGGTAATTCCTGAGACTCACGGTGGAGAATTGACTTTCCGATCTGAGATGAAGCTGCTTGACGAAGCTCTTGAAGAAATAAGGAAGCAAATATTAGGATAGCGGGCGCCTTGACGCCCGCTACAAAAGGGTCTTACATAGAAAATCAGAGGAAACAGAAAATAGTTCTTCGATCCAGTCGATCCTCTGGTATTTATGGTTCGCTTCTTCCACCGTATGTATATTGAGTCCCCTATGGTCGGCATATTCCTTAACGGGAAGATATGGAACGGATTCGTCTTCGGATCCGTGTATTATTAGGAGATCACCAAGATAGTTCTTCAACTCCTCAGAAGCGTCTACTCTACAACCGTCTTCAAAGAAAATCGAACCCAGCTTCAAACCGAGAACATCCTTGTACTGCTCACCGCAATCGAAAGTATAATCCTCCCTATGGAAAAACTCTTGGTTCATGATAACGGGCGACCAGAGGAGTAGTGTACTAATCTCCGTATGTCTGCCCGCAAAGAGCGATGCTATCATTCCTCCGAGGCTGTACCCGATAACGCCAAATTTCCCAGAGCACCATTTCTGCTTCTGAACAAAGGAGAAGACATCTTCAGCGTCTTGGAGCTCAGTAAGAGGCGACATTTCATTGAACTCACCTTCGCTGTCTCCCGATCCCCTGAAATCAAATCTCACTGTTGCTATTCCCCTTTCAACAAGCCTTCGTGATAGCCGCGGGAATTTGAACGTGGATACTATATGCTCACCCGTAAAGCCATGAAACATCAAGACGGTGGGAAAGCTTTTCCCTGAGGAAGGATACTCACATATTCCGAATATTCTTTTTCCTTCTTCACCAAGTGTGAAACTCTCTAATCTAGACAAATAAATCCCTCACTTCATCTCAAACCTAGCTTCATTTCTATATAGCCCATTGTTCCTTCAGATATCAGCTCACTTCCCGTTGCTTCCTCCCAGGTAAGAATCACCACTCCGCCCCCATCTTCTATTTCAAGATTTCTGGTAATGCTCCCTGATACAGATCTTCCACCTTCTTCAATTCCAACCATCCAGGGGAGCTTCTCAAAGAGAAGCTTGTAACTCTCGATCGAAGGGTGAGTGATCTCCTTCTTTGCAAGCACAATAACCAGGAGCCCGCCGTTCTTAACATAATCAACGATGAAGTCAACCTGTTCTTCAGGAATTTCCATGAAGTCCTTCATAAAAGTGTCGGCATCCGGTAAGGGAAGTATTAGGACTTGACCGCTGAAAGTCGTCTTCTCCGTCAGTTCTCCAATTACGGGCTTCACCTCACCACCAAGATCCACAAAAAGCTGAGTCAACGGCCTCAACTCTGCCAGAAAGTAGTTTTCATGAGAAGTGTCAAGATTGGCAGTGAAGCTAACGAAATCTACGTTAACACTAAATGCCAGTTCATGATCTACAAAGAAGTCAAGAGAGTCTTCTTCAGTCTCAAAGGTCTCGACGATCTCCAGACAGGTCATAGATGTCATCTCATATTGCTTAGAAAATACGACAGTCTTTCCGCTCTTCACTTCAACTGAAATCATTTGATCTTCTCTCAGAGAGTTTATCAGGTCGAAACCGACATCAAATGGGAGTCCCTTAACCGGTCTCGGATCGATCGTTCTTCCATTGAGAAGGTATTTGTTCGTACTGCTCTGAAACCAGATTGGAGAAGAGACCAGCTCATTTCCATCTATCTGATCGATCTTGACGAAGTACCAGTTATATGAAAGAGGATTTTCGACATCTATCTCGACCTCCCACACATCACCGGAGACATCCAGTTCGATTACTCCGTTGTTACTGTAGATCGCAGCTCTCCGAACTCGCTCACCGGGGTCGCTGTACTCAACTTTCAGAGTAGCCCTGGGAACGTCATACAGGGTATCGCCCATCTTTGCACCCTCAGTTGAGAATCCCATGAAAGCGTTACGGTCTTCAGTGGCGTATATATTCCTTGTCTTGAGAGCTTCATACACTTTCTCAGTTGTCAACTCATCAATAACGAAGGCCGTTCTCGCATCATTTACTGTCGCCCAGTTTTTCTGATGATTGTCTTGATTTGCGGATGCTCCTACATGCCAGCCGCGACTGAGAGCTCGCTGATACCTCTCGAAATACTCTTCCTTTATCACATTATTCGAATTCGATCCGGCACCATTTCCTACTTCAATTGTGTTTATATAAAGATCAACTTCGGGAAAGTATTCAAAATCGAAGAAATCACCGTACTTCCTTCCAGGGTGGCAGAACTGAGCCGTTGCCTGTCTTTCCACAATCCACTTGTATATGTCGTAGAGATCCGTTGTGCTTCTATCAATCCATTCCGAAGTGTCGTATATCGTTATGTGTCCCCGACTGGTCAGCGTCCACTCGAAGCCAGAAATTGCTATGAATTCGCCCTCAACAGTGAATCGCTCGGCCATCTCGATTATTCTGTCAAGTTTCCATGAGCCGTCTGGAAGCGGATAGTTCAAATCGTGATCATGATCGGTTATTGCCTGTATGTCAACGACACCTGAATTTCTCGCGTGCTCGAAGGCCTCCTCCGGGGTGCCAAGTCCGTCTGAATAAGAAGTATGGGCGTGAATGTTTCCAAAGAAAACCTGACCGAAAGAGAGAGATGAAGCAACTAATAGAACCACTATCAGAAATCTTTTCATGAAATCACCTCTAAAAAAGGGGGCAGCCAACGACTGCCCCCATATGTCTTTCTATCGATCAAAAGTAGTAATCATCGAGAACGTACTGTGCTTCCTCATGCAGATTCTTCAGAATTGCATCAACGTCTTTTGTCGGGTTAGACATTGCATCTTCCCAGGCAGAAGTGATCATTGCATGGACTTCTGGATATGGTCCGTACCATGGTCTCCTCACAGCGCTGTCTTTCAGCTGCTGATAAGTGAGAGCGTATCTTGGGTCGTCTGTCATGATCTTCTGAATCTCTTGAGATTCGAAGGCAGAGATTCTACTTGTCATGTAACCAGTTGCAAGTGACCATCTCTTCGTGTTCTCAGTAGAAGTCAGGAATTTCAAGAATTCCCATGCTGCTTCCTTCTCTGCTTGTGGTCTCGCAGAGAACATGAAGACATTGGCTCCACCGATCGGAACGACTTCCTTAACCTGACCGGGCATAGTGGTTGCGCCAAGATCGTACTTCGCGTTCTGCTTCAAATAACCAATACTCCCTGTAGAGCGGACAACCATTGCAATTCTTCCGGAGAGATCGAGTTCGTTTCCACCACTGACTCCGAATATGAAGATTCCTTCTCTAACACCCTTCTGGAAGAAATTCCATGCAGCCACTGTCTCAGGCGAGTAAATCAACATCTCTTCGCCGTCTTCCGAAATTATCTGCCCACCGAACTGCCAGATGTAGGCTTCGAGAAGCCAGTCATCGATACCGAATCTGTAACCGAAAATGTCTTCGCCTAACGTCTTGATTTGCTTTGCAGCGGCATAGACTTCGGTCCACGTCTTTGGAGGATTGTCGGGGTCAAGTCCGGCCTGTTTGAAGAGGTCCCTGTTGATGTACATCAAAGGGGTGCTGCAGTTAAGAGGGAATCCAAGCAGACCCTGCTCGTAGGTATTGGCCTGAATGAATCTGGGCCAGAAGTCGTCGAGTGTCGCCTTGAACTCGGGATCCTTGTCGATGAAGTAGTTCAGATCCTGGAACGCACCGCCGTCGACAAACTGACCTATCCTCGACTGCTCTATTTGGGCCAGCGTTGGAACGTCTCCGGCAACAAGAGCTGCAAGAAGCTTCTGCATCGTGTCTTGGTAGTTTCCGGTGTAGACGGCTTCCACTTCGATTTCTCCCTCATGCAGCTTGTTGAACTCCGCCGCAATGTCGAGAAGTGTCTGGGAGTATATGCCCGTCTGGGCATACCACATTGTTACCTTCACCGGCGCCGCGAATCCTATCGCCGCAACGGCTACTACTAGAAGTGTGATTAGAAATGTTCTTTTCACAAAAAAACCTCCCCTTTCAAAATTTGGGTCACTCTTTCAACCCTGAAATACTGATGCCTTCCACAAATTGTTTCTGAACAAAGAAGAAGAAGATTATTATTGGAATTACAGCCGTGGTTGAAGCGGCCATCCTAAGAGTCCATTGTGTCTCCCAGCCGCTAACGAACTGGGAGATACCAACTTGAATCATCTGCTTCTTTGCATCATTGATTACAATCAACGGCCACATATACTCATTCCAGTGTGCGAGGAAAGTGTACAGGGCCATTGTGTATAATGCAGGTTTTGATAAAGGAAGAATTATTCTGAAGAAGATCTTCATTCTACTCGCACCATCTATTATTGCAGCTTCTTCAAGTTCTCTCGGAATCCCCATAAAGAACTGGCGGAGCAGGAAAATCCCGAAGGCGGAACTCATGAATGGCACAATTAAAGCCCTATATTTATCTATAAACCCGAATTGTTTAACGATTACATAAAGCGGAACCATCGTCACTTCAGGTGGCACCATGAGTGTTCCAATAAGAATCAGAAAGACTACGTTAGCGCCCCTGAATCTGATCCTGGCCAGCCCGTAAGCGGCCAGCGAGTTGAAGATCAGTTGGAGCAGAGTCACCGTTAGCGCTACGAAGAGCGTGTTCCCAATGTATCTCGCAAGAGGAATTAGCTCAAAGGCCTTCACGAAATTCCTTAAGTCGAAAATCGTAGGAAGGAAGCTCGGGGGAATTGTGAAAGCAGCATCTTCCGTCTTGAAAGAGGTGACAAGCATCCAGAAAAATGGAAGATTGATAATTACTGCTACGAAAAGAATTGCCAGATAGACAAGTAGTCTAATAGGGAGGGCCGGTTTTCTTCTCATTGATAATGCACCCTCCTTTTGCTGAGTCTGAATTGAATCAGGGTGAATACAATCATCATCGCAAACATAACAACTGCAATTGCTGATGCGTAACCGAATTTCAAGTACCTGAATGCGTTCTCATACAGATAATAGGTAATAACCTGAGTACTCTTCGCCGGCCCACCGCTCGTCATAACAGATACTGAAACGAAAACCCTGAACGATGCGATAAACTGCATAATGAAGACGAAAAGTGTCGTAGGTGAAAGTAGAGGAAGCGTTATACTTTTGAACTTGTTCCAGGGGGTTGCTCCATCTATTTCGGCCGCTTCATAATATGTCTTGGGAATAGTCTGGAGACCTGCCAGGAAGAGGACCATATTATATCCGATACGTTTCCATACTCCCACAATAATAAGCGCCAGAAGCGAGTAATTCGGATCACTCAACCACTTGATGTTGTTAATGCCGAATATCGAAAGAAAGTAATTGACCAATCCGAAATTCGGTTCATATAACCAACCCCAAATAACGGCAGCAGCCGCCATCGAAGTAATGACCGGAATGTAGAACAGTGTTCTGAAGATCCCTCTACCCTTTATCCATTCAATATTGAGAAGAGCGGCGAGCAGAAGCCCAATGACAACTGAAGGAATTACCGTACCAAGAATATAGATGCCTGTTACACTCAGGGAATTCCAGAAATCCGCAGAACTGAAAAGTCTTTGGTAGTTCTGAAAGCCTACAAATCGCATAGGACGTATCATGTTCCAGCTATAAAAGGATACATAAAAAGCCCAAATGAGTGGCAAATAGATGAAGATCACCTGAACTATCAGAGCCGGTAAGACAGTTGCCCAACCGGTGAGAGCTTCCCTGGTTCGGCGCCGCAAACGTATCACCCCACTGTTCACAAATGAAAGAATCTATATCACAGAAATTTGACTCACATGTGCTAACTAAAGATCATCTCAAAACAAAAAAAGCCGCCGCCTCATAACAGGCACGACTTTCTCATCATCTCTGTCACGCTTGATATAGTCTAGCATAATCGGAAATGCAAAATCAACCTAAATGCCATCTACTAAGCCGAAACTCTTCAAGTTCAACACAAATGGTGCAATCAAACAAATGATGTAACCCTGTTCTTACCGTTCTTCTTTGACTCATACAAAGCTTTGTCGACGCGGCGCAGCAAGGCATCGAAATCACTTTCATCCTTATGGAGAACGGAGACCCCGATGCTGATGCTCAGCTTTCCAAAGTTTTTATGCTCCTTCACGCACAGTCCCGCTCTAAGCTTTTCCGCCACTTTGATTGCTCCATCGAAATCTGTATTCGTTACGATAAGTAGAAACTCATCCCCGCCCCATCTCCCTAGATAATCGCAATTCCTGATGCTTGACTGAACGTAAGAACACGTAATTTTGAGAGCTTCATCACCGGCAAGGTGACCATAATTATCATTTATCATCTTGAGATTGTCAAGATCAAACATAAGTAGTGAAAGCGGGCTTCCATAACGCCTTGATCTCTCCGTTTCGGCTCTCAATAACTCGCTCAGTGAGTATCTATTCATTACACCGGTCAGCATGTCCGTAGTCGCTAGTTTCCTGTATTTCTCCTGGCTCTCGCGAAGAGCCTCTTCGATCTGTTTGGTTGGGGAAATATCGATGTGGGTTCCAAGAATGCGAGTGGCTCTTCCATTCTTGTCTCTCTCTGCAGCCTCCCCCCTATCATGAACCCAAATCCAATCACCGCTCTTTGAGAGCATCCTGTATTCTATGTCGAAGTAATCTTTCTCTCCGTTGTAACATCTCTCCATCTCTTCAAGCGAAGGAAGAAGATCTTCTGGATGCACAAACTCTTTCCAGTTCTGAAAGGTTATGAGTAAATCACCGCCAGGATAGCCCATGATCTGATAATATCTTTCGTTGATCGAAAACTCTCCCTTGTCTATATTGAAGTCCCAAAGACCAACATTCCCGCCTTTCACGGCAAGCGCAAGCCTTTCCTCGCTCTGGCGCAGTGCATCTTCGACCTTCTTCCTTTCCGTAATCTCGGTCAGCAAAATGATGTGGCCTCTAATCTTACCTCTGGAGCTGTGGATAATTGTCTTTCTGGCATCGATTATCGCTTTCCCTACCTTCAGCTCAGAATTCGATTGATCAGAATTGAAGAAACTCAGAACAGTTTCTGAATCGCTGAAAGCGTCACTGAAATTTAGCCCGATCAATTTCGGGCATTCCACTCCAAACATCGAGCAAGCCATTGGGTTGATGTCGACAACCGTTCCTCTATCGTCGGTAATAATGACGCCGTCAGGAAGTCTTTCGAAAACAGTCTCCTTAGCAACCGGTCGTATGTCAAATAACCTGTACCTCATAACGCCTATCGCCATGAATACTGAAGCCAGAGTGAAGGCAAACGGAGTCATGTCGAGATAGCCAAAATCAACAAATCCAAAAAGGTAGTTAATATTCACAAGTACGGGAAAAAGAGTCCCAAACAGAATCATTTTCAGCTGACCCCTGTAGGGCCCTTTAGAAAGAACGTATTGATGAGCTATTGAAAATATACTCGAAAGAAGGAGTATATATGTGTAAAACATTCCCAACCAGAAAAGAGGCCCATGGACAAGTCTCTGCACCGGGAAAGATGAACTGAGATCCAGTTCGCTGACAGAGTAATAAAGCCAGTGAATTTCGTTTGTCCACATAGACAGAAGTACTGCAAGTGGGATGACGAAAAGAAATAAGATTCTTTTCCAGCTAAACCACTTTCTCTTGTCTAGAATTGCCATGGAGAAAAGAAAAAAGAGTACCGGCGTGCTTACAATTCCAGGATAAGAAATCTTGTTGAGCAGTCTCATTGTCTCCAAATCATGTCCGAGTAGCTCAACTGCATAAAAGAATGCCCACCAGGCAATTGAGAACATCAAAAGGCTGAGAGTAATTGCCTCAAGCTGTTCTCTTCGGTTCGCAAGGCGTATAGCAATAGCTAAACACACAATCGCTGGGATAAACGTCAATAAAGCATAAATATTCATTTAAGACACTCCATAGTGATCTCTTCTCACAATTATATACTTTGCCCCTGTTCAAAAGCCATTGATCGTTTCACTGCAGCTTGTGTATAGTCAGTTGCAAGATCTTTAATAAGCCCTTCGCGCCTCGTCCTAAGAGCCGTTGTTGGTGGTACGTGGTTTGTCAAGAGCAAGGAGCTAGATCCCGTATCAAGTAAAGAATGATGAAATCCAGTTGTCAGAACCAACTCGGTTCATCATCTGAACTGTCAAATGCCAGAGATTACTTAGAGAGCAAAATGACGGTAGAAGGAGTAGTTGACAGTCACTGGAATGCTCTTGGCCATGATCTAGATCCTTGGATCGTTCTAAATACCAGATCCTGTGCAGAAGCCCTTAACAGGATCCCTGAACAGGAGATTTTCAGGGCAGCCTCTACTGGATGACATTGTCAGACGATTATGCGATTCTTTTGTAGGGGCGAACGGCTGTTCGCCCGAAAAAGGTCCTGGTAGGAATCTCTGCCTTTTACGCGAAAAATGGGACAGACATGAGGAGAATTGTCAGTCCCTATTTTCGCTCTCATCTTCTCGTGAGCGAAGCGAACGTCTCCGACGTGCTCTTTCTCGGTTTTTACAGCGACCAGCGGGTCCTCGTTCATAAGCGTAGAGCGGATATTTCATGCGAGATCCCGTGCAGACCCCCTGAACAGGAGCGCTTCAGGGCAGGCTCTACGCGATGACAATTTAAGATGACTGTGCAGTTCTCTTGTAGGGGCGAACGGCCGTTCGCCCGAAAAAGGTCCTGGTTGGTATCTCTGCCTTTTACGCGAAAAATGGGACATGAGGAGAATTGTCAGTCCCTATTTTCGCTCTCATCTTCTCGTGAGCGAAGCGAACGTCTCCGACGTGCTCTTCCTAGGTTTTTACAGCGACCAGCGGGGTTACGTTCTTAAGCGTTCAGCGGCTCCTAGCCCGCGAAGCGGAACTGGCCACCGAAGGTGACTGGCCTGCGCAGCAGCATCACTTCTGTTCTTGATCTCGGAGGACGGAGAACCGTTGACGGTGGACGTGATAAGGCCTCCTGCCGAAGGCAGCCTTGCGACCTGGCGTGGTCTTCGCCAGCCTTGCGTCCACTGATGCTCTTCAGTGCCTTGCGTCCCGGCATGATCTTTGCCGGCATTGCGTCTTATGTTCTACAGAAGAATCACTCTTAATCTCGGAGGACGGAGAACCGTTGACGGTGGACCATTTTCAAAGGCAATGGCGGAGGGTGTGAATGCTTGGAGAAATAGTGGAATAAATAGGGAGGCCGAAAGAAAAATGAAGACTTCTTCAAACCTCCCTTGTATTACCTCACTCCAGGAAAAGCTCACTCTTTTACTGGCGCCGAATCCTTCTCCTTATTGAGGGCATCGATCAGTTCATCCACAAGTTTGGGATTAATTGTAATTCCCTTTTTCGTTGGTTTATAGTCTCCTTCATCATCCTGATAGTAGATCCTGAGATCAAGGAATTCGTGGCCCTTAAACTCTCTCTTCGAGACTCGAACGATTTCAGTGTCATTCCTCTTTATGTCTGTCAAGCTCTTCACTCCCTTCAATTTTGATCTTTCCTTTTATATCACACTGGAGCAACTTAGGCTATCTCGCTTTTGAAAGTCAGTGTTAGAATTAATTTACAAATGCTGAGGGTGGTAGGTTTTCGTGGTCGATATAATTATGATTGGCGCCGGCAATAGAGGGTACTTTGCGTACGGGGAGGCACTTAAAACGGTTGAGGAATCCCGAGTCGTCGCAATTGCCGAACCGGATAAACTGAGAAGAGAACGTTTTGCAGAGAGGCATGGAATACGTACTGAAGATTCTGTTGCAGATTGGAAAGTCCTTCTTTCGAGGCCTAAATTCGCCGATGGAGTGATAGTTGCCACTCCAGAAACAGTTCATGTTGAACCCACTATAGAGGCCCTTGCACGTGGTTACTCCGTTCTTTTGGAGAAACCAATTTCTGTGGGGCTTAGCGGCGTAGCGGCTTTGACAGAATCGGGTGTGGATATCTCCCGGTTATTTGTCGCTCACGTGCTGAGGTATTCTAGCTTTTTCAAACAGCTTAAGTCCCTTCTCGACTCAGATTCTGTCGGAAGGATCCAGGCAGTTGAGTACACAGAGCAGGTCTCCTTCTATCACTTCGCTCATTCCTACGTAAGGGGAAATTGGAGAGATTCAACACAAACCGGTCCTTCCATCCTCTCAAAGAGCTGTCATGACATGGACATTCTAACCTGGCTTCTTTCTTCGAGGGCTCTCTCCGTAGCATCCAGAGGCGGACTCAAGTATTTCAAAAGAGATAACGCACCAAAAAACTCTACTGAACGTTGCCTGGACTGTCCTCTGAAAGAAAACTGTCCCTATTCTGCTGTGACGCAGTACTTATCAGACAATATTGACTGGCCTGTGAATACGATCGGCAACGACATGTCTCTTGAAGGGCGTAGAGAGATTCTGCGTACGAGCAGTTACGGAAGATGTGTTTTCAGAAGCGACAACAACGTCGCTGATTATCAAAATGTGCTTATCTCGTTTGATAATGCGGTTGAGGCTTGTTTCTCAATGAATGCGTTCACAACTTCAAAGACTAGGAAGATACGTATCAGTGGCAGCCATGGAGAGATAACCGGCGATTTTGAAAAGGACAGTTTAGAAGTTGAACTCTTTTCCGGCGACCACAAGGCTTATCTGACAACAAACGATGGCTCGAGGCACGGAGGCGGCGATAGAGAAATCGTAAGAGATTTCGTGAGATACTTGCAAGGGAAAACGGGGTCGCTATCCACTACATTTGAAAACTCTATTCAGAGCCATCTGATGTGCTGGGCCGCGGAAAAATCCAGGCTCACGGGAGGTATGCCCGTCGATCCCTGGAGTCTTGTGGATCTATGAACTCTCGCCCGTCAACTTGACAAAGACATCTTCCAGAGAGGGTTTTTTTTGCTCAATGTCAATCACTTCAAGTTTCATCCGCAAGACCGCGGGAAGGATATTCTCGATAGTCCATCCCGGCTGAAAGTCAATCTTCACTACCCCATCAACCCTGGTTTCGCTCTGATAACCCTCGATCTTTTCAAAGGAGAAAACAGATGAGTCCTTTACCGTAACTGTGACTCGATCTTTCTTCAGCGAACCCCGAATATCTTCCAGTTTCCCACTAGAGATCAACTCTCCTCTGTGCATTATGCCAACTGACTTCGCAATGTTCTCAGCCTCACCCATCACGTGTGTAGTTAGGATTATTGTAATTCCCGATTCATTGAGCTCTCTCACCATGTTTCTAATAGTCCTCGTCGAATGGGGATCCAGTCCCAGGGTGGGTTCATCCAAAAATAGTATCTCCGGATCATGAAGCAAAGCCCTTATGAAATTCACTCTCTGCTTCATCCCGGTCGAAAAGATTCTGACCGGCTTGTTTTTCCAGTCAAGCATATCCACCTTCTCGAGGAGATCGTAAATCCTCTTCAGAGCGGCCTTTCTACCAACACCGAGCATCGAAGCAAAGAAAAGCAAATTTTCGACCGGAGTGAGCCGATCATAAAGAATAACCCGCTCCGAAACAAGCCCTACCTTCTGCCTAATCTCTCTTACCTCACTGCTCAAATCCATTCCTGAGACTCTCACGTTGCCCGAAGTAGGCTTCATCAGTCCTGTAAGGATCCTTATTAAGGTTGACTTGCCGGCTCCGTTCGGTCCGAGAAGGCAGTAGAGATCGCCATTCCCTATTGAAAGGGAGATATTCTTAAGAGCTTCAAAAGAACCATACTTCTTTACGAGATTCGATGTAACAATCGCAGCCAACTATAACCACCTCAACGAATATTCTACTACATTTCCTGTAAATGGCTCTTGATGTTGTTCCATGTTGAACCACATGACTGCCGTTCAGTCTAAATGTTAGCCTAGATCTTTGACAAGCTACTGGGAGTGGATTTCTATATTTATATTCTCCGTTCATTCATAACTCTGATTGTGTACTATTGACGGCATCCTCAAAATCTGATATATTTAGATTCGTGAGCGGGGAGTAGCGCAGTTGGAAGCGCGCCTGTCTTGGGCACAGGAGGTCGCAGGTTCAAATCCTGTCTTCCCGACCAAGGGTCATTTGTGCGGCTGTAGCTCAATTGGTAGAGTATCGCCCTTCCAAGGCGAATGTTGCGGGTTCGACTCCCGTCGGCCGCTCCAGCGCCCGTGGCTCAATGGATAGAGCACTGGACTTCTAATCCGGGGGTTGCAGGTTCGAGTCCTGCCGGGCGCGCCATGTAACACACATGGTGGTTGTAGCTCAGTTGGAAGAGCGCCTGACTGTGGATCAGGCGGCCGCGGGTTCGAACCCCGCCAGCCACCCCACTTCTTCTTTGTTTTATGCGCCCGTGGCTCAACGGATAGAGCATCGGATTTCGGCTCCGATGGTTGCGGGTTCAAATCCTGCCGGGCGCACCATCCTATATCTCTCTCCCAGTAGCATGACAGATCTCAAGAGGAGGTAGCAGTCATGGAAGTTCTGAAGGTAGCAACCCACTCAAAACCAAATGCAGTCGCTGGCGCACTTGCCGGAGTACTCAGAGAGAAGGGCAGCGCAGAGATTCAGGCTATCGGGGCAGGCGCAGTCAATCAGGCAATCAAAGCAATTGCAATTGCAAGAGGTTACGTTGCTCCCAGCGGCATGGATCTCGTATGCGTTCCAAGCTTTTCGGATGTAGAGATCGACGGGGAAGTGAGAACGGCAATACGGTTTTATGTAGAACCAAAGAAGTAATTTGCAGATAAAAAGAAGGCCCCAGAAGGGGCCTTCTATTTTTACCTGACTTCAGCTACAGCAACCTCTCCGGGACCAAGAGAGAGATGGAAGTCTCCTCCTACATCCCATTCCGATTGCCCATCGAATCCCTTGAGTTTCCACTGAACCTTATGGTTTCCCCTCCACGTGTGAAAACCGAGGTCGATGTGGAACTCCTTCATTGCCTCGAAGTCTCCATTTGCAACCATCAAGAGTCCTTTGACTCCATTCCAGTAGAACAACCCTACAGATGTCTTATCTTCTTCCCAGAGTAGTTTGGGATTGTTGGAATTCAGCAAATCGAGATTACTTCTTCTAATTGAAGAAAGAAGTGAAATCAGGTCGATCAGGTCATCATCTGCATTCCAGTGGAGAACGTAAGGGTCGAAGAAAGCTAGCTTCCCATAAAAAGGATCATTTGGGGGCAGAACATACCGACCCTCTTCATCGTTATCCAGTCCTAGGTTCATCGGTTGAATCTCAAAGATCTCCTGTCCGGAGTTGATATATGTAATGCCGTGGGGCAAGAAGTAATTAAGTATTGTCGCAAAACGGGAAAAACGCCTCCCGTTCTTTCTAGCAGCCGCTCTCGGTGTGTCGGGAGTTTCGATACCTGCCAGAGTCGGCAGTCTCATACTCGGCAGAACCTCATAGAGAAGCTCTTTTAGCTTTCCTTCATTGATTCTTGGTTCCATCCACCACGTATTCCCGAGAATACAGTCGTATCCTGACCGTCTGGCCTTTTCATCATTTCCCATTACTAGTTCTTCTGCGATGATCGCAAAGGAGGGGTCTCTCTCTTTGGCTTTACGGATTATTCTTAATTCCAGCTCCCTTGGAAGGGCATGTCCCATATCCAATCTTGCACCATCAACACCAAACTTCTCATTATAAAAAGGCATGATGTTTTCAATGGACTCCCAGAGATTGCTCATTGGCTCACTACCGGGAAAGAAAGAGGACTTCACTACATCGAATAGTACGTATGGTGGCTGACTCTCCGGAAGGAATCTGCGAGATTCAGTCGGGTGATCCTTGTACAGTCTGAGGAAAGTTATGTCGTCCCATGTGGGCTGGTTGTCATTAATCCAGTCAGAGAATCCTGGAGGTGTTATTAGGCCAAACTCCTTGACAAGCTCGTCAAGAAAGTTCTCGTTACCCTCATGGTGGGAAACAAAGTTTCTCCACTTTTCCGGATTGAGTTTCTCCGGAGAGTCCCTGAACATCGACAGGTGCTTCCTAACGTTCTCATTCGAATAGATAAGAGGCAATGTCTCAACCCTGGCCTGATCAAAGCCTAGACCCTCGATTCTGGGTGGTTTGTAGTCCTTGAGACGAGATGCGTCTATCCAGTAGAACCACTCGGGATTTTTGAGAATCAAAGCCGAGTCACGTGCAGATGTTCTGGGAATGAAATCGAGCACGACTCTCATACCCATAATGTGGGCCGCTTCAACAAAAGCGGTAAATTCCTCTTCGACGTTCATGTCGCCTAGCAGACGATCATGATAACGTTCATCAATTGAAAAAAAGTCTTTTACTGAATAGGGAGAACCGAGCTCGCCCTTCTTGAACTTATCGCTATAACTAGTGACCGGGAGGAAGTAAAGAGTGTCGAAGCCCATCCTCTCGAGATAGGGCAACATAAATATCATTTTAAGGAATGTCCCCGATTCCGAGTACTGCTGAGAATCCAGATCGGAAAAGAATTCAGGATCATGATGTGAATAAGCAGTGGTAGATCTGACGAATGAACCGTATATAATAGCCGAATTCACCCAGGTGCTGTCTTTCTCCATCCTCATTCTACCCAGTGATTTCGAGTAATCTCTTCCCTGATCGGCTCTTGATAAAATGCCTTCTACTATGGTCGAGCTGTACTCGTAAGGATCTACGAATATGTACCGGTCTCTCAGTTTCAGCGTGCCGGAATATCCTGCGGGAAGCCATTCTTTGGGAATAGAGTAATCCAGCTTTTCTTTCCTTCCTTTGAGAAGCCTTAGGACTCTATCGAGGATCACGCTACCACCTCCAAAAAAAATAGGGCGTAACCGCCCTCTGGCGGAGGCGGTGGGACTCGAACCCACAAGGGGCGTCAACCCCACCGATTTTCGAGACCGGCTCCTTAGCCAATTAGGATACGCCTCCGTCCTCGTTATTGATTATATCATGGGCTGTAGTGCTGTCAATATGGTAAACTTGTGCAACGTGAAGATCTCAATAAAGTCAAAACCCTTTCCCGTTCGTAATACAAAAGTTACTCAGAAACTCTCCCCTCATTACTACTTATGATAGAATTTTGATCGCGAGCGGTTTTTTCGTGCTTGAAGCAGGTTTTAAATCCGTTAGGTACCTCGTTTCAGCACATTTCTATTGCATGAGGAGGTGGCTCTTAGTGTACGCCATCATTGAAGCCTCGGGAAGACAGTATAGAGTCGAGGAAGGCATGACTCTCTTCACCGAAAGGCAGAACGGAAAGGAAAACGGAGACGAAATAGTCTTTGACAGAGTTATTCTTGTCCACGATGGACAGGAAGCAACAGTAGGCAAACCTTATGTGGACGGCGCAAAAGTTGTAGGCAAGGTTGTTTCTCACGGTAGAGATAAGAAAGTGCTTGTCGTCAAGTTTGGAGCCCGAAAGAACTTCGACAGAGTCAACGGTCACCGACAGTGGTTCACTGAGGTCTCTATTGATAAAATTGAGACGGGGGTGAAATGAGATGGCCCGAAAAAGCGCTGGTAGAACAAACGGAAGAGATAGTAATCCCAAGTATCTGGGGGTTAAAAGAGGCGAATCTTCAGCCGTAAAGGCCGGATCGATAATCGTCAGGCAGAGGGGAACAAAGATACACGCCGGAAACAATGTAGGGCTCGGCAGAGACCACACCCTCTTCGCTCTCATAGACGGTAAGGTTCACTTCGAAGAGAAGAACAACCGCAAGTACGTCAGTGTCTACAGCGAGTAAGCTGTTCTGTTAAGGAGGATTGCATCTATGAAGATTCAGAAAACACCTGTGTGCAGATGGGCAGTGACCCACTCCAAGGTGCAGACGAAAAGAAAGGGAGAAATCGAGAAAACTCTCGGTTATCTCGTTGATCACAATGGCAACAAAATAGAGAAGAAATGGTACGTAGTCGACGCGACGGACGTTCCCCTTGGAAGACTTGCTGGCCAAATTGCTATGGTACTGATGGGAAAGAACAAACCTTATTACACTCCCCATCTGGATACCGGCGATTTCGTCATTGTAGTCAATGCAGACAAAGTTAAGCTAACCGGCAATAAACTCGACCAGAAAAAATACTACAGATACTCGGGTTATCCGGGCGGCATTAAGGAAAGAACGGCAAGACAGATGATGGAGAAATTCCCGGACAGAGTCGTTAGACTTGCAGTGAAGAGAATGCTTCCCAAGAAGGCTCTTGGCGAACGAATGCTCAAGAAGCTCAAGGTATATGCGGGTCCCGAGCATGAACACGCTGCACAGAAACCCGAATTGATCGAACTGGTTAAATGAGGAGGTTGAGGCATGGCTGACTTTGTAGATTATTATGGAACAGGCAGAAGGAAGACCTCTGTCGCCAGAGTTCACCTAAGACCTGGAACCGGTAAACTTCTAATAAACGGAAAAGCATATTCGGACCTCAAGGAATATCTTTCAAATGACGCATGGGTAAGAAGCGCACTGAAACCCGCTGTCGTTACCAACACAATAGGAAGATTCGACATGTTGATAAGAGTCGATGGTGGTGGACTTGCTGGCCAGGCAGGAGCAATAAGCCTCGGAATAGCCAGAGCGCTTATTAAGTTCAATCCGGATCTCAGGAAGCTTCTTAGACAGAACAGTCTCTTGACCAGAGACCCGAGAGAAGTCGAGAGAAAGAAGTACGGTCTAAAGAAGGCAAGAAGAGCACCCCAGTTCTCCAAGCGTTAACACGTTTTACTATAATACGGCCCGTACTCAGAGCGTATGGGCCTTTTTTTGCCGGTGGTGATTCAGTGTTCACTAAAGAGGAACTCGACGAGATTAAAAAGTCTATAAATATCGTCGAATTCATAGGTCGTTACGTGAACCTGCAGAAGGCCGGAAGCTCTTACAGGGGACTATGCCCATTTCACAGTGACAACGATCCTTCATTCTATGTTCACCCTCAAAGGGGCTTCTTTCATTGCTTTGGCTGCGGTGAAAAAGGTGATATTATCACTTTCTACCAAAAGATTGAGAATCTTTCATTCTCCGAAGCCGTGAAGCGACTCGCAGACTATGCAGGTATCCCCGTTGAAGTCGATACGGCCGAGTCGGAATACGACAGATACACGGCTATTTTGTCTCGTCTTGCGACCATATATAACAGGGAACTGAGAGAAAACAATCATGATATCCTGAAGTATCTCGAGGAGAAGAGAAAGATTACGCCAAACACAATAAGCGAATTTCAGCTGGGTTACTCGCCAGACGAAAGAACTTTTCCCCAGTCATTACAGTCGAAACTAAGGGCTGATGAAAAGTCTCTTCTTCAGTTTGGAGTGTTGTTGAGAAGAGGGACTTCGTTTAAGGACAGATTTGCGGGCAGATTGATGATTCCCATTGACAACGAATCGGGAAGAGTAGTTGGATTCGGTGGAAGAATAATGGTTGCCGATCAGGGGCCTAAGTATATGAATTCCTCCGAATCAAAATACTTTCAGAAGAACAGGCTCTTATTCAATCTTTCACGTGCCAAAGCGGCAATCAAGCAGTTGAACTACGTGGTAATCGCTGAAGGCTATTTCGACGTCATTTCACTTTTCGAAGCAGGCGTTAGTAACGCTGTCGGTTTGCTCGGAACAGCGTTGACGGAAAATCATCTTCGGGTTTTGGGAAATTACACAAGGAATCTGTTGTTCTTTCTCGACTCAGATGCAGCCGGTCAGGCGGCAACACTAAGATCAGTAGACATAGCAGAGAAAATGGACTTCACAACTGCTGTGGTGATGATGCGAGATTACAAGGACCCTGCAGATCTCTTCGTCATGGAAGGGGCAAAGGCAATTAAGGAAGTTCTGGCGGTCGCTATACCAGGGGCTGCCTTCAGGGTCGAGTTCTATTCCAGAAAGCTTGATTTGTCCGTTCCTCAGGGAAGAAAACATCTTATAGAATATCTGAGGCCATATGTTGTGAGTTTCCGGAACTCGGGAAACCTTGCGACTGTTGAGTCAACAATGGCTGCGCTTTCAGAAAAAACGGGTTATTCAGAGCGGGAGCTCCAGTCGGCTCTTCGCAGTGTTGGCTCCAGAAATACTGCAAAGGAGCTCACAAACGGCGTTATCTTGAAACTGAAAGATCATATTAGAATATATCTTCAGCATTCGGCGCTTCGAGAAACAGTTGTGAAGCAGCTCGAGCTTATGGAAGAAAGCAGAGATTTGAAGGAACTTCTCAAGGGAATGAAAAGGGGGTTGGAACTTGAGGAGCTACTCGATCTTGTGGAAGAAAGCATTGGCAGAGAACTGATAGATCTGGCATCCATTTGCATCGATTATGAGACGGCTCAGAGAATACTCCGGACAACCGGTGAGTACGCGAACAGAAGACTCGTAGAAGAAGAAATGGCCGAGATCGATAGAAAGCTGCCAAATGTGAAGGACGAGGGGGCGAAAAGAGCTTTGCTGGTCAGGAGGATCGAGCTCAGAAGACTGCTCGATAGAAAGATGAAGGGTGGCGATTAATTTGGAAAAACAGAAAAGGAAAACAAGGACAAAGGCGAAGGTCATTGAAGAGAACATCAAATCACTCGCCGAAAAAATAGTTGTTGAAGAAACAGATTCCGATGATAACGGTGAAAACAATGTTCTGATTACCAAAGAAGAGATAGATAAGCGAATCAAGAAACTTCTCAGGCAGGGAAAGAAGAAGGGCTTCATTACGTACGAAGATATCGACAGCGCTTTCCCACCAGATTATGAAGGTTTTGATTCAACTCTTGTTGAATCAATCTATGAGGAATTCGAGAAGAACAAAATTAATATCGTTGAAAAAGAACCCGTAGAGGAAGACGATGACATAGAGAACGAAGGCGGCGAAGAACTCGTTTCGATACTAGAGACAACACCGGAAATGTATGACAACATCTCTCTCAAAGACCCGATAAAGATGTATCTGAAGGAGATCGGCAAAATCTCTCTCCTTACTCCAAGTAGAGAAAGAGAGCTTGCACGTCGTGCTCAGAAAGGCGAACCGAAAGCAAAGGAAGAGCTAATCACAGCTAACCTGAGACTTGTAGTTTCTATTGCTAAGAGATATATCGGACGCGGTCTCACATTCCTTGACCTTATTCAGGAAGGAAACATAGGGCTGATCAAGGCCGTCGAGAAATTCGACTGGAAGAAGGGCTACAAGTTCAGCACGTATGCTACCTGGTGGATCAGGCAGGCCATCACAAGAGCTATTGCAGACCAGGCAAGAACGATAAGAGTTCCCGTCCACATGGTTGAAACGATAAACAAGCTGAATAAAGTTATCAGGGAGCACTTACAGGATTTCGGAGAGTATCCGACGATCGAAGAACTGGGCAAGCTTACTGGCAAAACACCTGAGAAGATCGAAGAGATTTTGGCTGCATCGAAGGAGACGGTTTCACTTGAGTCACCAATAAGTGGCGATGAAGAGTCGACAATGGGTGACTTTATTCATGACGATTCTATGGAGCAGCCGGAGGAAGCTGCCATGAAAATGCTGTTGAGAGAACAGATAGATCAGATTCTCGACACTCTTTCCCCTAGAGAAGCAATGGTGTTGAAGATGAGATATGGTCTTCTAGATGGAAAGACAAAGACTCTTGAAGAAGTGGGACAGTTTTTCAACGTGACTAGAGAGAGAATCCGGCAGATCGAAGTAAAGGCTCTCAGAAAATTGAGACATCCTTCTAGAAGCAAACAGTTGAAGGCATTGCTCGGCATGTTAAACACGTCCAAGCGTGACTAACTTAGCGATTTAATTACAGGCTCTTAATTTACGTATCATTTTCGAGCAAAGAGTCTGTGTGTATAATAGTAAACACACGCGAAGGGACGTGAAAACTTGGCCGAAAAAAAGAGAGCAAGACCAGTTGAAACAAGTCCCAGAATTCTTTCCCAAATTGAATTATTGAAAAAAGCAAAGAATGGCGATTTGCTCGCCAACAGGGAGATTTTTAGTCGTTTAAACGATAAGAACGGTAAAGAGGAGCAGTCTCGTGATTGAGGCTGCTCTTTCTCTTGAAGCTTTCTCTCTAATAGTCGAAGGCAAGAAGATGCTCGACAGTATTTCGCTTGATGTACCAAGGGGAAGTATCGCTCTTCTTCAGGGAGCAAGAGGATCCGGAAAGTCAGCTCTTCTGCGGAGTTTCATTCATTTGAATGAAGAACTCTTCGATAAAGTGAGTTATACCGGCTCAATAAAACTCTTCGGTGCGGATATTGACAATCTAGATAGAAAGAGCGTGAGAAAGCGGGTAGCATACGTCGATACAACCTTCCTAGAAGCAATGTCTAACTTCTCGTTGATCGAATTCTTCAGGTTTTTGAAAGGCAAGACCTTTGAGTTCGAGGATTTTGAGGAGAGTGAACTGGATCTGTTTCACGAACTCGACTTGCTCGACCTCCTCTCGGTGAAAGCAGAGACTTCCCTAAAGAGTATTCCGCTCTTTAAGAGGCTTTCATTACTGGTCTTTTCGACTCTGGTTCGCCATCCGGAAATAATCATCCTTGACAACATTCTCGATCACCTTGACGACGATGCATGCACCGAGGTGAAAAACATACTTCTGGAGACAAGAAACAATGTGACTATGATTATCTCTTCCAGGTTTGTTTTGAGACTTCTAGACATTTCTGATTTGTTGATTGTTCTGAAAAATGGTAAAATTTCATATGTCGGAAGTCCAGAGGTTTTCGTTCTGAACAACCGATAATTCCTCTCCATCGGAGGTGAGTGGTGAACGTCCTTACCGTTACTCTCAACCCTGCTCTCGACAGGGAAATTGTTGTTGAGAATTTCAGTATAAACGAATTCCACAGGGTGAAGAATCCCAGTTACTCGGTGATGGATCCTGGGGGTAAGGGTGTAAACGTATCAGTAATTCTCGCCGGCCTTGGAGTTCGAAACGTTGCAATGGGCTTCCTCGGCGGGAATATTGGCAAAGTAGTCGAAGAGAGAATGCGTCTGATAAGTGACCTGATAACCACCGGCTTCGTACATGTGGAGGAAGAAACCAGGGAGAATATTGCAATAGTCGATCCGTTAGGCGACACGATAACCGAGATAAACTCATCCGGCCCCTTGATAAAGCCGGATGACTTACGGATGTTTCTCCGGAGATTCGAAGTGGCTCTTTCACGAGTCAGGCATGTCGTGATTTCCGGCAGCATTCCGAGAGGTGTGGACAACGATATTTGCAAAACACTATGCAAAAAGGTCACTGATGCGGGTAAGTTGGCATTTGCCGAAGGTATCGGTCCTGCCTTCGAAATGGCCGTAGACGCTGGAGTGATAACTGTGGCTCGGCCTGATCTGAGAAGCAGAAAGCTGATTTTCGGAGAGAGTCTAGTCGATCTCAATGATTATATCAAAGCGGCGAAGAAGATCATAGAAAAAGGCGCCAAACTGGCAATACTCTCATACGCCATAGAAGGCGACGTCATAGCAACCAAAGATGGAGTCTGGCTGTTCAAGACCAGGGGTCATATCGACAGATCCCATTTGCTGGGAACCGGCGATGCTTTCATGGCTGGGGTGGTCCACTCCATGATCGAGGATGAAAAGGATTGCTTCTTGGCAGCAAAGAGGGGTATGTCGGCGGCCGTTGCGGAAGCAGAATACATAAGCAAAGAACTAATATCTATTAAGGACATAGATGAGCATATAGATTCTTTCGATGTGCGGGAACTGGAGTGATCTGAATGAAAGTAAGCGAAGCAATGATAAGAGATGTTTCGACAATTTTCGAAGATGAGACAATCGAGGATTTCATCGTCTTCTGTTTGAGGCAGAACAAATCAGGTCTTCCAGTTGTCGACGAGGAGTTCAGAGTTGTAGGGTTTCTGAGTGAAAGCGATGTAATCAAGAGTGCTCTTCCGAGCTACTTCAGTCTTCTTCAATCGGCATCATTCATTCCCGATACGCATCAGTTCGTTATACGATTGGGGAAGATTAAGGACGACCAGGTCTCACAGCACATGGTAAAACCGCCAGTGCTAATCAGGCCCGATGATACTGTAATTTATGCCGCTGACCTTCTCATCAAGAATGGACTCAAGATAATGCCTGTAGTCGATGCCGAGGGGAAACTGATGGGAGTAGTCAACAGGATCCATCTCATTCATGCAGCGACGCAAGGCAAGATCGATAGATGAGGAAAACCGTTTCAATCTATACTTTCGGCTGCAAGATGAACCAGTATGAATCTCAGGCAATGGCCGAGAGATTGGAAGATTACGAAGTGAGTTTTTCTAAGGAACATGCGGATCTCTTCATTCTAAATTCATGCACAGTAACCTCCGAAGCGGAACGAAAACTAAGACAGCTTTTCAGGAGGCTGAAGGGTCTCAACCCGAATTCAAAGATTATAGTTGCAGGCTGTTACTCCGAGCTTTCACCAAATCAATTACGAAAGCTCGGAGCTGATGAAGTGATTGGAGTCAAAGAGAAAACGGCCATACATAGATTCGTCTCAAAGCAGTTGAATCGCCCTGATGGAGTCGAGAAAGGAAGTTTTCTGACTGTTACTTCCAGTATTGAAGGGAGAACTAGGGCCTTCTTGGGAATTGAAGACGGGTGTTTGAACCACTGCTCTTATTGCAGAATAAGATTGGCAAGGGGCAATAAGATTATCAGTAAGCCAGTTGATCTAGTGAAGAGAGAGTTTAGCGGTTTAGTAGAGAGAGGTTATAGAGAGGTAGTATTGACGGGAATCAACATTGGATATTACGGCTTTGACCTAGATACGTCTCTCGCTGAACTCCTTTACGAGCTTGAGAAGATTCGTGGAGATTGGAGAATTCGGCTAGGTTCGATCGACCCGGACACAATGAATGAAAGTTTTCTCGAACTGATAGCTAACTCGTCGAGGCTTGCCAGACATCTCCATCTTTCTCTTCAGAGCGGGTCAGACGCGGTTCTACGATCAATGAGAAGGAACTACACAGTTAGCGAGTATCTTAGAGCCGTAGAGAGAGCCAGAAGTATTGATTCAAGGTTTGCGTTTACTACAGATCTGATAACCGGTTTTCCTGAAGAGAGTGATGATGATCATAGAAGGACATTGAGAATCATAGAAGAGGTGAACTTCTTGAAAGTACACGTTTTTAGATTCTCGAAGAGACCAGGAACTGAAGCGGCGGAAATGACTGGCCAGATAGATTCGGGCGTCAAGAAATCCAGATCTGTGGAACTCATGGAAGAGGCAGTTCGATCAAGAGCGAGCTATCTTGTGAAACAGATTGGCAGGATGAATAGAGTTTTGATCGAGAGATCAGATTCTTTCTGCAGTCACGGATTCGATGAGTACTACATACCTCACAGAATTGCGGGAAAACACGAAGGCTTTGTGGATGCGAAAATAATCGAGTTACAGAGTGATGAGGAGGGTTCCGATGCAGAACTATATTGCCGATCAGTGGTGTGACGAAGGCGCTTCCCGGATTAGCATCCTCATACCGGGAGTAATGAACAGCGAATCGGTCTATGAAGTAGTTCGAACGTATAATGGATTACCTTTTGCGTTCAGAAAGCATTTTGATAGACTGAAGCAATCCGCGAATCTGTTGGGACTCGACTTGCCGTTCACATGCAAGGAGCTGAACTCGCTAATTATTGAAGGGTTGGAGAGAAACAAGGCTGTTCAAACCGAGGATTTCAGAATTCGCATCTCATTGATGAACGACGTTTCTGGAAGCATAATCGCAGTGGTTTTCAGCCGACTTCCTTCAGCTTCGAAGGATATCTATGAATTGGGTGTAAAGATCTCGATCTCACCTTTTTTAAAGCCTTCGGGCGAAATAGTCGATCCTCATTTGAAGATGCCTGGTGCAAGCTGGAATATTAGAACAAGAAAGGCCCTTGGAGATAATTACGACATGATCATTCTAAATGAAAAGGGCAGTCTTTGTGAGGGTTCTTTTTCTAACATTTTCCTTGTTCTCGATGGATCTGTTGCGACACCGGATATTCAGTCCGGGGTGCTGCCGGGAATAACTAGAGACAATGTCATTGGGTTATGTGAGTCACTGGAAATCCCCGTTGAGAAGAGACCAATTCCGGCCTGGGAACTTTTCTGTGCCGATGAAGTCTTCATCACCCATACCAGCGTGGGAATCGTTCCGGTCAGAAGACTGGAGGATAGAGTCCTTATTGAAGACTTCACCGATGGAATGACTCGGCTCTTACTGGACAATTTTGAAGGATACATAATGACAGAAGACAGTAATTGGAGCGGATTAGATGAAGTGGAACCATCGGACTATAGGGCAGATATTTGATGATCTGGTAAGGAGTTCGGGACTGTTCAGAAAGATTAGAGTCTTCGAACTAAACAAAGATTGGGAAGAAATAGTTGGAGAACCAATTGCAAATCATTCCTCTATAGTCGATTTCACCGACGGAACTCTAATTATCAGAGTTGACGACGGTATGTGGCTTAATGAAATGAAACTTAGAGAGAATATTTTTCTGGAGAGAATGAACTCCGTGATAGGAGTAGAAGCAATCAAGAGAATCAGATTCAGAATTGGACGATAGACCTGGAGGTGCTCAATGTCTGATTTATACAACGCTCAAAATATAAAGATCCTTAAGGGGCTCGATCCCGTCAGAAAGCGACCTGGAATGTATATTGGGTCGACGGGAAAGTCCGGTCTTCACCATCTCGTTTATGAAATCGTCGACAATAGCATAGACGAGGCAATGGGCGGTTACTGCGACAATATAAGTATCGTAATAACGGAGGACGGTTCCGTCGTTGTCAGCGACAACGGAAGGGGAATACCGATAGATATCCATCCCGATACAGGGACGAGCGCTCTTGAAGTGGTAATGACGACACTCCACGCCGGAGGGAAGTTCTCGAAAGACTCTTACAAGATAAGTGGAGGCCTCCACGGTGTCGGCGCTTCTGTGGTAAACGCTTTGTCTGAGTGGATGATAGTCGAAGTAATGGTAGATGGCAAAGTCTATCGACAGAAGTATGAACGAGGAAAGGCTCTTGCTCCAGTCGAAATCGTTGGAGAGACAAAAGAAAAGGGAACAATAACGAGCTTCAAGCCGGACCCTCTTATATTCAACATTACCGACTTTGACTTCGACATCCTTGAGGCGAGATTCAAAGAACTTGCCTACCTCAATGGAGGAATAAAAATCACCTTTGAAGACAGAAGAAATGAAGAGAAGAGGAGCTATCACTTCGAAGGTGGAATTGTTGAGTTCGTAAAGGCTCTGACCAAAAACAAGAAATCAATTCATAAAGATCCTATCTACTTAGAAGGTTCATACAATGATGTGAAGATTCAGCTCGCCATGCAGTACACCACTTCATACGACGAGGATGTACTCACCTTCGTGAACAACATAAAGACTATCGAAGGGGGAACTCATCTCACCGGGTTCAAGACGGTCCTCACAAAGACAATGAATGATCTGGGCAGAAAGCACAACATTTTGAAGGAAAAAGATCTGAATCTCCAGGGTGAAGACCTGAGGGAAGGGCTTTCCGCGATTCTGAGCGTTTTTGTAAAGGAACCGCAATTTGAGGGTCAGACTAAAGCTAAACTCGGGAACGATGAGGCCTTCGAAGCAGTGATGAAGGTAGTGAAAGAGAAACTTGAAGAGCACTTCGACTACAATCAGAAGGATCTAAAGTCAATACTTAGTAAGGCCCTTGAAGCTTCCAGAGCAAGGCTTGCAGCTAAAAAAGCAAGAGAGATGATTCGAAGAAAGAACGCTCTCGAGAATACAACTCTTCCTGGCAAACTTGCAGATTGTATCTCCGGGAATCTAGATGAAACCGAGATATTCATTGTCGAGGGAGATTCTGCCGGCGGTTCGGCGAAAATGGCACGCTCTAGAGAGATGCAGGCTATTCTTCCGCTGAGAGGCAAGATACTGAACGTGGAAAAGGCCGGACTGGACAGAATGTTGAAGAGCGAAACAATAAGCAATATTATCGTCGCTCTCGGGACAGGTATGGGCGAGGATTTTAATATGGAATCACTGAGATACGGAAGGATCATAATCATGACCGATGCCGATGTCGACGGCGCACACATAACCACATTGCTTCTTACGCTCTTCTATCGGTATATGACACCGCTGATAACCACTGGAAAAGTCTACATTGCTCAAGCTCCACTTTATAAGATTGAAATGAATCGCCAGAAATTCTATTTTTATAGCGATGAGGAACTTACTACTTTTCTGAAAGAGCATTCTGACCGAAAGCTGAATTACTCGAGATTCAAAGGGCTCGGTGAGATGAATCCCGAGCAGCTTTGGGAGACGACAATGAACCCCAACGACAGGAAATTAGTGCAGATTAGTATTGAAGATGCACAGGAAGCTGATCGTGTGTTCACCATTCTAATGGGTAGCGAGGTGGAGGAAAGAAGGTCGTTTATACAACGACATGCACTAAGTATTTCCAATCTTGACGTATGAGTCTTTCACTTAGAGCCGGGATTTGCGTGGTGGTCCTTTTTACCATTTGGATGTTTTGCATAGCGAATTTCGTACTGGAGTCATTCTTCACGGCTCCCGTTGAGCAGTTGACCAGGATAGTCAATTCGGGAGAGATTCTAGTTGAATTTCCGCTGGCCTTTAGAAGAACATGGAAAACTGATATAATTTACCCACCGGGAAGTATTGATGTTTCCGGAGGTAGGGTCTATTTGAAACCGGGAAAGTTTGTTGTTAGCTATGAAGACAAATACTACTGGGTATCGGAGGATTTTGTTATAGTTGATTACGCCGATCTTACCGAGATTTTCAATCACCCGGTTATTGGCGGGGTAAGATTTCTTCTTACTAATGGAGTTTATGTAGCTAGCGAAAGAGACATAGACATTTTTGCCGGAGCGGTAGAGGGCATTCTTGCTGACAGAAGCGTACTGGCACTGGTATCATACTTTGACTTTGAGAACAACGTACTACTTCTCAGACGCGGGATTCGAGTTAAAGTTATGGACTGGGAGAGCTTAGAAGCAAACAGGGACCTTCTTCTTCAGCTAGAAAACGCCTCCGACAGAAGCGAATATATTTTCTTGAGTGATGGTAAACTGTTGAGAGCGAGGTGACATTGATGGCCAGGGGGAAGGATTATACAGTTTCTCTCGATGTTGGCACGAACACCCTCAAGGGTGTGGTGGTAAGTAGAGAACAGACAGGTCAGATGACTCTTGAGGCTTATGGAAGTGTCAAGACTGTTGGACTTGACAAGGGCGAAGTTAAAGACGCGGTCGCTCTTAAGCAGTCGATTCAGAAGCTGATCGAGGACCTAACGGGTCAGATGGGTAAGAAAGATGTTGAAGCGGACTTCAAGATAAGTTTCACGGACGGAGATTATTCAGTATTTTCCGAAAACATTGAAGAGGTTCTCTCCGAAGACAAACAGGTAATGGTTAGAGAGCAGACGATAATGACCATTATGAGCCGTTTAAAGGCCGAGAAGATGAAGACGGGTAACACTAACATACACAGAAGTTATATACGCAAGTATATTCTTGATGATGACAAAGTCGTCTTCAACCCCGTCGAGATGTATGCTAAGAAACTTAACGTGGAGATGGTCTTTGTTTCCAGCGAAGGAAAGTCAGTCGAAATATTCCGAAGGCTTTTCGAAGAGCTTTTCGGAAGGGGCGACTTTTTCATTTCTCCGGCGTTGATCTCTGCCTCGGAAGCGGTACTCACCGACACCGAAAAGCAGCACGGAGTGGTAAGCGTAGTTTTGGGTCACAGTTTTTCGGAGATTGTTATCTACAGAGAGAATCTTCCTGTTTACATCTCAAGAATTCCTCTTGGAATAAGACACATAGTCCTTGATGTTGCCAGAGTACTGGGCACATCTGTAGATGAAGCCGAGAGACTTCTCGTAAACTATGGTCACTGCAGCATGTTCCCACCGGATTCCGAAGACGTTGTGGAATACTTCGGCCTAGATGAGAGAACAAGAAAGAACGTCTCTGTCAGGAGGCTGTCCACTGTGATATACGCAAGAGTTAAGGAACTCCTGAACAAGATAAGGAAAGAGATTCAACTCTTCGTGATAAACAATCCCGAGTATTCGGAAGAGAGAATTCCCGGCGGAGTGGTCTTTAGTGGTGGGGGTTCAAAGCTGAGAGGATTGACAGATGTGGGAGTAGAATCTCTGAAAATGCCAGTAAGAATTGGAACATACGAAACCAGTTTCAACAAGCGTATTGAGAACAGCCATGATGTTGCTAATGATCCCGTATTCAGTTCGTGTTTGGGCAATCTGGTCTCCCCCGAGGAAGTACAGGGAGAAGCTGTAGAGAGCGTGGTAGAAAGACCTAAAAAAGGTTTCGGATCCTTTATTAAATCCCTCTTCTTTGGAGGTGTAGATGATGAGCTTTGAGATTGACACTGGTAAGAAGAATGCTGAAATCAGATTGCCATCAATAAAAGTAATTGGCGTCGGTGGAGCCGGAGGAAATGCTGTTAACAGAATGATCTCTGAGGGAATACACGGAGTGACATTCATTGCGGCCAATACGGATATTCAGGTCCTCGAAAGCAACAAGGCCGAACTGAAGATTCAGCTTGGAACGGAGCTGACACGAGGTCTTGGAGCCGGCGGAAACCCCAACGTTGGCGAAAGAGCCGCCGAGGAGTCCGTCGACGAGATCGGAACATTTCTTGAGGATACCGATCTTCTTTTCATCACTGCAGGCATGGGGGGCGGTACAGGAACGGGTGCGGCTCCAATAGTAGCTTCGATAGCTAGAGAGATGGGAATTCTTACTGTTGCCGTAGTGACGACCCCCTTCTTCTTTGAAGGAAACACCCGCTTGAAGACTGCCCATGAAGGATTGAGAAGACTAAAGAATTCGGTGGACACACTAATAAGAATCTCGAATAACAAGCTTCTGCAAGAGTTACCGCCGAACACTTCAATCGTAGATGCCTTTGCAAAGGCCGACGAGACTCTTCATCACGGAATAAAGGGTATTTCCGAGCTCATAACAAAGCGCGGGTATATCAACCTTGATTTTGCCGATGTCGAGTCGGTTTTGAGAAATGCCGGAACGGCGATGCTGGGCATTGGAGTAGGCTCCGGTGAGAGACGCGCCGAAGAAGCTGCGCGAAGAGCCCTTGAAAGCCGCTTACTGGAAAAGCCTATCGATAATGCGACGGGAATAATTCTCAACGTCTCCGCCAAGAACATTACGCTCAGAGAGATGAATATTGCTGCCGCAATTGTGAGACAGAACTGCAGTGAGGATGCAGATGTCAAACTCGGACTTATTGTTGATCCTGACATGAACGATGATGAGCTTGATATAACCTTGATAGCGGCAGGCTTGGAACTCGATGAAGGCGAATTGATGGGCGACGCTTCAGACATTCCCGCGATCTACAGATTCGGATTGGATATAAACGAGGAGGAATAGTATTTGAGAGTCTATAAAAGACTCGGAGAGCTACTCATTGATCAAGGTCTCATCAGTGAAGATGCTCTCCAGCAGGCCGTAGCGCTGCAAAAAAAAGTAGGAAAGCCGATTGGAGAAGTTCTTGTCGGAATGGGCGTCATCTCTTGGGAGGACATTTACGATTCTCTTTCCAAACAGTACGGCCTCAAAGTACTGGATGAAGTCCCTAACTTGCTTTCACCAGAAGTCCTAAGAATGATTCCCAAGCCTGTTGCGGATAGGCTGAACGTAATTCCAATCGATTTTTCCCCAGAGGGCAACGTTTTGAAAGTGGTAACAACCGATGTCCTTAAGGTTCCACAAATAGACAGAGAGCTCTCGTTCCTGACTGGGGATAAGATACACACTCTTCTCGTACCTCCTCCCATGTTTGATGCACTTTATAAATCCTCTTACGAGGAGTCTGCTTCTAGTGAGATAATCGATAATACTTTCAGTATAGAACAGCACACGGAAATTGATCTTGAGGATGACAGACAGGACGAAACCGATGATACTCCCGTCGCGAAGTTCATTAACTCCCTTCTAGACAACGGCATCAGAAGCGATGCCAGTGACGTCCATCTAGAGCCCTACGAGAAAATGGCAGTTGCAAGACTGAGAGTCGACGGGGTCTTGAGAAAGGTTCTGAGTTATCCTAGAAAGGCTCACAACTCTGTTGTATCCAGAATCAAGGTCATGTGCAATCTGGATATTTCAGAGAAGAGAATGCCTCAGGATGGAAAGTTCTATATTAGGAGAGGCAATGAGCAGTTCGACATGAGGGTTTCGACGATGCCAACAATTTTCGGTGAGAAAGTTGTTATGAGAATTCTACGGGTCTCAAATGCTAAGAAGAAGCTTGAAGATCTGGGCCTCTCCGACTACAACAGGGAGCGTTTCGAGAGTATTATTAGCTCTCCTTATGGGATCATACTTGTTTCAGGACCTACGGGGAGCGGAAAATCAACAACTTTGGTCGCCGTTCTTAACCAGGTTACTTCCGATAAAGTCAATGTCTTGACCGCTGAGGACCCAGTCGAATACACCATAGAAGGTATTTCTCAATGTCAAGTAAATACGGACATCGGATTGACTTTCGCGAGATACCTTCGATCTTTCTTGCGGCAGGACCCCGACATAATTATGGTTGGCGAAATACGAGATAGAGAGACTGCCCAGCTTGCCATTGAAGCATCTCTCACCGGGCATCTTGTTTTCTCAACGATTCACACGAATAGCGCCGCAGGCGCGGTGGCCCGACTAGTAAATATGGGGGTGGATCCCTTCTTGCTCGGGACCTCACTGATTGGTGTCATGGGACAGCGACTGGTAAGAAAGTTGTGCAACAACTGCAAAGTGAAGATTCCCGTGAGAGAAGAAGTGAGAAAGCTTGCATCTACCCTTTATCCGAACCGCGAGGACTTCACCGAATATATACCGGGAAATGGCTGCCCCGAATGTAGAGGGATGGGATATAGAGGCAGAACAAGCATCAGCGAAATCCTTGTGGTGAACAACAGTCTTCGACAGCTTATCGGCAATAACGCTTCAGAAAGAGAGCTCGCAGCGGCTGCGGTCTCCTCGGGAATGCGAACTCTCTACAATGATGGAGTTCAAAGAGTTCTTGACGGAGTAACATCACTTGAAGAGATCAAGAGAGTGGCAATAGAGTACTGACGAGTCTTCTTTCAGCTGTTAATATCCATACTTGCGCATACTCAAACATACTTGCATAAGGTGTGATTAGTCGTCTTTTATCGCGAATAGCCGCAAATTGCCCAAATAGCCTGCCTTTTTCGACAGTGATAGTATTGGATTGAATAATCTAAACATCGGATTGGAGGTTTCTTTATGGCTTACAGAGTTTTGGTGTGGGGCCTGGGAGCAATGGGAAGCGGAGTGGCTAGAAATATTGTGAAGAAAGAAGAACTCAGGCTGGTAGGTGCAGTTGAAAAGGATCCAGAAAGAATCGGAAAGGACCTCGGAGAGTATCTTGGCGGAGAAAAAACGGGAAGACTTGTTTACTCAGACATCGAGAAAGCTATAGTGGAAACGAGACCGGACATTGTAGTAATCGCCACCAATTCCTTCGTCGAAGAAGTCCTTCCGAAGATAGAAGCAGCTGCCAGACACCATGTTGACATTCTTACGATAGCCGAAGAAATGGCCTTCCCATTCGTCTCGCATCCCGAAGAATCGGAAATACTCGAGAATATAGCCTGGCGTTATGGGGTATCCATCCTCGGCACGGGAATAAATCCCGGATTCGTGCTGGACCTCCTCATCATAGCTATGACTGGGGCGTGTCTCAAAGTTGACAGAATCGAGGCTAGAAGAATCAACGATCTTTCTCCGTTTGGAAAGACTGTGATGGAGACTCAAGGAGTGGGGACCTCTCCTGAAGAGTTCAGAAAGGGTATCGAAAAGGGAGATATCGTCGGTCACATTGGATTTCAGCAATCGATAGCGATGATTGGCAATGCACTGGGCTGGGAGATAGACAGAATTGAAGAGAGTCGTGAGCCAATCATTTCAAATACAGAGAGAAAGACGAGCGTTGCGCATGTGAAGCCTGGAATGGTAGCTGGTTGTAAACATGTAGGACGTGGTTACTGCGGCGAGAAGCTCATGATAGAGTTGGTTCATCCTCAGCAAATTCTACCAGAAACTGAAGGAGTGGACACTGGAGATTACATAGATATCTACGGCGACCCGGAAATCCATCTTTCAATAAAACCGGAAATTCCCGGCGGAAAGGGAACGATTGCTCTTGCGACAAATATGATTCCTGCAGTTATCGAAGCGGCTCCAGGACTTATCGAAATGAGCGAACTCCCTATTCCAAGGTGCCTGTTGGACGAAATAAAGGAGATGTAAGTATGAGTGCAATAAAGGGGCAGTGGGTGCAAATACACCGGATTCTTCTTGATCCTGGAGAGAGGGCTCCCTCAGTACCCGAAGACACTAGAAATCTTCCTCTCGAACTCAGGATAAGAGGTTTTCTGCTGGAAGAAAAGGCCGAAGTCGGTGAATTGGTGACAATAGAGACGGCCGCAGGAAGAAAGGTATACGGAAAAATTGAGTCTGTCGAACCCTCACATGAGCACAATTTCGGAGACTATATCCCGGAGCTGGCTGAAGCTGGAATGGAGCTTACAAAATGGCTAACTGGCGGCGATGAAGATGAATGACAAATCCTATAAGTCGGTTATGTCCAGGAGAAAAGAGATAATGAAGGCCTCTGTGGGAGTCGATTACGACAGGTATGAGCTCGATGGAATCGCTTTTGATTATGAAGGACTTATGAAAGATACATCTTATCCCATTGAAGAGATAAGAAACATTCAGGCAGAGACTGGGGTCGGATGCACTCCTCTCATTGAACTGAAGAACATTACAAGACTCGTCAGATCGATTAGCGAACCGGGTAAGGGAGCCAGAATCTTCCTCAAAGATGAAGCGACAAACCCGTCTGGAAGCTTCAAAGACCGACGAGCCTCGATTAGTGTTGCGAGGGCAAGAGAGTTTGGCTACAAAGGCGTTATTGCAGCAACAAGTGGTAACTACGGAGCCGCAGTAGCTTCTCAATCAATGAAGAGAGCTCTCAAGTGCATAATAGTTCAAGAGTGTTACGATAGCAAAGGGAGAGGCCAGCCGGAGATTCTCGAGAAGGCACGCGCCTGCGAAGCATATGGCGCCGAAGTAGCTCAATTGACAGTAGGCCCCGAACTCTTCTATTACTTTCTGTTGCTGCTCGAAGAGACTGGATTCTTTAATGCCTCGCTCTATACTCCGTACGCGATTGCTGGAATCGAAACGCTGGGTTACGAGATCGTGGAGCAGGCACAAAGTGTTATAGGCAAGAATCCCGATTACGTACTTGCAACGCATGCGGGGGGAGGCAACCTCACGGGAACGGCCAGAGGTCTTCTTAAGGCTGGAGCAGACACCACTGAGATCATAGGCGTGAGTGTCGATCTTTCGGGTCTTCATATGGCAAGCGACTCTGATTTCAATCTAAAGTCCTTCACAACAGGGCATACGGGATTCGGTATTCCCTTCGCCGTTCTTCCCGACAGATCAGATGTTCCAAGAAATGCCGCAAGGGCCTTGAGATATATGGACAGATATCTTCTTGTTACGCAGGGCGAGGTTTTCTATGTCACCGAGATGCTTGCAAGACTCGAGGGGTTGCAGCGCGGTCCGGCCGGCAACACAAGTTTGACTGCTGCAATAGCGCTCGCTAAAGAGTTGCCCGAAGAAAAGACGATAGTTGTTCAGGAGACCGAGTACACAGGAGCGGGCAAATTGCCAAGCGCCCAACTTACATTTGCCAGAAACAATGGAATCGAGATCGTCCGTGGTGATCCGATTGTCGAAGACTATCCTGGTAAGACGATATCTATTCCTGAAGGATACTCACAGATCGCCTACAAAGAAGTAAATATGACCGAACTGAAAGAATCTTATATAAAGCAGCTTCTGAAACAGGGAGTTACGCTGATCGAGAGCGACTATGATTACCTTTCCGCAGAACTGAAGATCAGTGTGGCCGAAGCCAAGCAGTTGGTTAAGGAGGTAAGCGGCAATGTCGATCCAAAGAATTGATGATTTCGAAGAGAGAAGCTTACATCTGCAGAATCTTTCAGATGAAGAGCTTGACAGACGATTCTGGGAACTTGCAGAAAGAATTGTGGAACCCCTGATAGACCTTGCAGAGACCAATACCAGCCCTTCGATCGAACGCTCCGTGCTCCTGAGAATGGGACTGGACAGCTTCCAGGCCGGCTCAATTGTCACCAAGGCCAATGAACATGGCTTGCTGGGTAAGGGAGCCGGAAACCTTGTAATTACTTATGCCAAGAATAACTCGTTAACCTTCGAGAAGGCCGTTGAAGATCTCGTGACTGGAAAGGGCTGGGAACAGCTTGCCTCTTCTTTCAGAGGGGGTGGAAGAAATGCTGCCCGCTAATGAGAAGCTCAAAGTAGAAGAGATTTTGAAAGATCTGGAGCACTACTCTCCAAAGAGAAGAGGTTGGACCTGGAGGAAGAGACTTCCGAAAGGTGCGAAGGTCGACGGTTTCAATTACGACGAGATTTCAGAACCTCTCACGAATAGCATCGGTCTTCCAGCTTCTCACTATTTCGATAACATAGATCCGCAACCCGATTCTGTGATAACTTCCGAGATAGCTTCAGGGAGGTTCGAAGACGACATCAGAAGGATGAGAATGGCCGCATGGCATGGAGCAGACCACATTATGGTTATCAGGACACTAGGCCAGAGTCACATCGATGGCCTGATAGAGGGAACTCCGGAGGGAATTGGTGGAATCCCGATAACCAGGAAGCAGCTAAGGGCTACAAGAAAGGCTCTCGACATCATAGAAGAAGAAGTAGGCAGACCGATTAACTTTCATTCTTATGTGAGTGGAGTGGCGGGACCGGAGATTGCAGTTCTCTTTGCAGAAGAGGGCGTGAACGGTGCTCATCAGGATCCTCAGTACAACATACTATATAGAGGGATTAATCCTGTCAGATCCTTTGTAGATGCAGCCGTTGCGAAAAGAATCATGGCTAGCGTCGATATGCTTCAAATAGACGGTGCACACAACGCCAATGCCTCCGCGAAGAGAGCCTGGAAAGTCATGCCCGAACTTCTTGTTCAGCACGCAATCAATTGCGCTTTTTCCGTGAAGGCCGGCATGAAAAAGGGTTCAATAGCTCTTTCGACAGTTCCTCCCGTAGTTTCTCCGGCTCCGGAATTCAAACTGAATTTCGTTTATGCATTGACTCTTCGAGAACTTTTCAAAGAGTACAGGTTCAGGGCTCAAATGAATACGCGGTATATTGAATCCGATCTCATTGATGCGACCAGGATTCACGTTCTTGACACTCTGATTTCCAGATTGACAAGAGCAGACATCCAATCGACCATAACTCCCGATGAAGGCCGGAATGTTCCATGGCACATAAACTCGATAAGGGGAGTCGAGACTGCAAAGCACACCTTGCTAGCTCTCGATGGAATCAAGGATCTACTGAAGGTCAACGAGGAAGTTGTTAGGCCAAAGATTCGTGAGATGAAAATGAGGGCAATCCTCATGATGGAAGAAATTCTTGAAGTTGGCGGATACTTCGAGGCCGTAGAGAAGGGCTTCTTTGTCGACAACGGTCAGTATCCTGAGCGAAACGGAGACGGAATAGCAAGGCAAAAGAACGGCGGAATTGGTGCGGGCAGTGTCGTTCCAAGAGACCCCGAGTATTTTGCACCAGTATCTGAGCATTTCGGATACAACAACATTCCCGAAGGCTTCTCCTCCCCCGACGAACCGATAGGCGGCTGCACCCTCCAGGACAGATCAAAGATAAAGTACATAGACGAATTGGATGAATCTGACAACGTCAATCTAAGGATTTCTCAGCAACTGCTGGACAGAGAAAAGGGTCTCATTAGTCCCGAGGTTGAATGGTGGGGTGACGGATGGATTCAACTAGATATGACAATCCCAGACGATCCCGATCATTCGGAAGCGGCAGCTTTAGAGATAGCAAAAAGAATGGGCTTCACCGACGCATCCGTTATAAGCAAGACGGTACTGCACCCTGTTGAAGGTACATATCTTGAATTGAAGGCAAAGGTGCCATTCAAGATCGAGAGAGACTCTCTAAAACTGCCCGAAAAGCCAGATTTACTGAGTGAAGAGGAAATCACTTCTTTCGTCCAAGAACATCCTATGAGAGTCGTTGCGGGAACTGTAGGTAACGATGAACACTCGGTTGGAATCAGGGAGATTCTAGACATCAAACATGGCGGAATCGAGAAGTTCGGCTTCAAGTACACCTATCTAGGAACGAGCGTCAGTCCCGAAAAGTTCATTGACGCGGCCGTGGAGACCGGCGCAGAAGCGATTCTCGTATCAACGATTATCACTCACAACGAAGTTCATGTGAGCAATATGACGAAAATTGCTCAACTCGCTGTTGAAAAAGGTGTACGGAACAAGGTCATCATTATTTCCGGAGGAACTCAGATTACAAATGACCTTGCAGTTGCTTGCGGAATGGACGCTGGATTTGGACGTGGTACGAAGGGGATTAACGTAGCTTCATTCCTTGTGAAGAAGAAACGAGCACTTCTAGGATAGGATCCATTAACATCGAAGGCGGCATATGCCGCCTTCTTTGCGTTATACTAGAAAAGATGAGCGCACAGATAGAGAACCTAATAGATAGGACTATAGATGAGATCAGGGAATTGACAGAGAACGGAAGGCTTACGGTTGCCTTTTCGGGAGGTCTCGATTCCACTCTTGTCGCCTTCCTAGCTTCAAAGGCTCTTGGAACCGATAATGTGAAACTTGTCAATGTCTGTTTCGGTCCTTACTCTTACAGCAAAGGTCTTGAAATAGTGACATCGCTGGCAGACGAGCTGGGTCTTCGACTCGAATTCACTCCGGGATACGAGGCTCAAGAAAGAGTCTGGAGGACTGGCCCCTCCTGCAACCGATGCACGCGCCTTGCGAAGCTGCCCGCAATAAGAAGCGGGGTTATTGGTCTTATTGCGACAGGAGCAAATCAATCCGACAGCTGGGGAAAAACTGGAATAGTGATTAAAGACGGCTTCTATGCGCCACTGAGAGAGTGGACGAAGGATGAGATAAATCTGGCTTTGACACGTTTTGGAATCGATGTTCCGAGAATTGGAGAGGCTCCTGTAAGGGAAGGCTGTAAGCTGAAACATCTTTTGAAGATCATGGCAAATCCCTCATACCACGGTTACTCGGTCGCGATCGCAAATGAAGTCCTCCTGGATGAAGTCGAGGACTTCCAGCATTTTCTGGCGAACGTGAAGATAATCGGTCCTCTCTCGAAAAACATCGCATTAGTCAATGTGTCACCTTTTCCGCCGGAAGAAAGTAGAACACGAATCACGAAATCTCTCGAAGGGATAGATTCGATTGATGAAGTAAGATGGGTAGGCGAAGCTACCGTTCTTAAGATAATGGCAAATCCCGGATTGTACAATAGCCCTGAAGCGAGGGAATGGGTTTTGAACGGAAGATTAGCCCCGGAGTTTGCCTTCCCGATTCAGGCCAGATGGGTGAACTCGAAGAATAATCGGCTCGAGACATTTCAGGTTATAGATTGCTGGAGGTTGGAAGATGATACGGCTAATAGTGATTGATCTAGATGGCACACTACTGGATAATGAGAAAAAGATATCTAAGGAAAATGAAGATGCAATAAGACTGGCCCTTAGTATGGGGGTGGCAGTTTCAATATCGACCGGTAGAAGCTATGTTTCTGGCCACGAGTACGTTGAACAGCTGGGAATAGATGTTCCCGTCTCCTACCAGAACGGGGCACTAGTCACTTTCGGCCACGGAGAAGAGATTGAGATTATATCGAAATCTCTTCTGGAAGCGAGTCGTGCCAGATTAATCTATACCAGAGCAAAGGAGAAATCTTTGAACATCCTTGTCTTCTATGACTTCTTCAGACTGCCGGACATTTCCACAGTTGGTCCTTCCGACTCCCCTTACCGAGAATACTATAGACACAACAAGTACAGAATGATCTTTGAAGATGATCCCCTGGCACGAATTTCAGATGAAGGTATTCCCGAGATCGCGCTTGAGGGAAAAGAGAGTATTATCAAGGAGTTTCTCTTTGAGTCAAACTCACATCTTGATAATGTTACCGTTGTCAAGAACGACAGCGTAGAGGAACATGCCTTCTACGAGTTTTTTGGACCGGGTGTCGGAAAGGAGAACGGACTTGAGCATGTTCTCGACCACCTGAATCTCGACTGGAGTAGCGTTGCCTACATCGGCGACAACTTCAATGACCTGGAGATACTTAAAAGGGCAGAACTTCCCGTAGTCATGGCAAACGGACCAGACGAGGTCAAGAGGCACGCGACGTTAGTGACCACCCGAGATAATAATAACTGTGGTGTTTCCGAAGCGATTAACAGTATTCTCAAGATCCGGGGTGAGAAATAGTGGTCCTGATACTTTTTTCGGCGGTACTTACGGCTCTCGCAATGCCAGGGATGCTCTGGGGTTACCTGATCTGGGTCTCATTGATTCCATTCTTCATAGCGATGAAGGAAGTGACGCCTCTGAAAGGCGCTCTAAGGGCCTTTGTATGGGGCTTGGTCTATCTACTTATCACACACTACTGGGAACTACCCGTTCTCACAGTGAACGTTCCCGAGGTCTTGAACTCATTTCCTAATTTCATCGGAATAATCGTTTACTTTTTGATGGGCCTGGTAATTGCCATTCCATTCCTGGCGTTTGGTTTTATTTACGGTCTCTACCAAAGATTCTTCGAGAGGTACCCTGTTCTTCTTGGCCTCTTTGCGGCTTCATTCTTCACAGTAATTGAATACCTGAGGGAGATCGGTCCGCTTGGATTTACGAATGGGAGGTTGTCCGACGCTCTACTAAATAATCAGCTTGGAATTTCTCAACTATTCGTTCTGGGAGGACCCCTATTATTGGTCTTCATAATCGTTTTCATCAACCACTACTTATCGCATTTGTATCTGGAGAAAACGAGAGATAGAGCCGTTCTGATCATAGTATCTGTCTCATTAATTGCTCTTTTTAATTCCATAATGAGCAGTTTCATCCCGATTCCTCATTCCTCCAACAAGTATGAGAGCACAATTTATGCTCTTCAAACCAACATTTCCATGCAGATGAAGTATTACCAGCCGCCTGAAGAGACTCTAAGGATTGTATCGAGAGCATTGAGAGAAATACCTGAGGGTTCTTTAGTCGTTATGCCTGAGGCGACCTTCATGAGCGACATAAGAAGTAATTCGACTGGAAGCCAATTGCAGGAGATCGCTAGAGAGAGGGACTTGAAGATACTAGTCGGCTTCCCAACATATAACGATGACAATTTCAATCAGGTAAGATTCGTAGACAGTGAGGGCTTTTCTGAGGAGTTCTACGCGAAAGTTCAGTTAACTCCGTTTGTTGAATTTCTTCCCTGGCCCAGGGTATTCGGAGTGTTCAGTTTCTTGAAATTTCTTGACTACTTTGATCCGGGCAAGCAATATACGATTTTTTCTGTGGACGAACACAGGATCGGTGCTCAAATCTGCTTTGACTCCCTTTACAGCAACGTTGCCAGAAGACTTACTCAAAACGGAGCAACTGTAATAGTTACATCAACTAACGATGGTTGGTTCAACTTCTCGACTGCCCTCCAACAACATCTTTCAAAAAGCATTGCAAGGGCGATTGAAAACCGCCGATATGTGATTCAAGTATCTAACACGGGAATTTCCGCCGTAATCGATCCATATGGGAGAATAGTTAAACGTTTGCCATCATCTAAGGAGCTCTCAGCAGAATATGTCATTGGGGAATTCGAGTATCTTCCAAGGGTGACTACAACCCCTTACACTAAATTCGGGAACTGGTTTTTCTGGTTCTCTCTCCTGCTAGGAATAGCTTTGATAATACTTGGAGGTGTTGTTCTTTGAATTACACTGAAAACGCGAAAAAGATCCTCGAAAGCTTCAACAGAGTGATAGTCGTAGGCTTTTCAAAGAATGTCGAAAAGGCAGCCAACTACGTTCCGACTTATCTGATCGAAAAAGGCTATCGCGTCGTCCCCGTAAATCCAAGTATGGAAGAGTACAGCGGCCTCAAAGTATACCCAGACCTCGAAGCAGTGGTATCAGACGGTGTTGAACTCCAAATTGTAGATATATTCAGACCCTCAGAAGAGGCCGAAATCATTGCTTTGAAGGCGATAGAACTGGGAGCGAAGGCTGTTTGGTTGCAGAAAGGCATAACCAGCGAAAAGGCCGCTAAGGTTGCGGCGGAAAAGGGAGTTCTTTACGTAGAAGACCTGTGCATGTTCGAAGAACATAGGAGAATATCGGTTTGAACGCGCTGAGAACCGTCATTGGTGGTACGTGGTTGGTGGTTGGCAAGTGCTTATAAACAAATAAGTGAACAATCACGATCAGAATGATTCGGGAAAACCATCCGGAGACCCAAGGTTGGGCAAGAACGGCCCAGGTCGCAATGCCGGTGAAGAACATGCCGGGACGCAAGGCTGCCTTCGGCAGGAGGCCTTATCAGGTCCACCGTCAACGGTTCCCCGTCCTCCGAGATTAAGAGCAGAAGTGATGCTGCTGCGCAGGCCAGTCAGGCTGCGCCTGGCCAGTCTCGCCTTTGGCGAGGCCAGCTCCGCTTCGCGGGGAAAGATCCGCTGAAGGCTGTACGCTGGGAAGACCAAAATCTGTTGGGCTTCATCCGTTCTTCGAAAAGATCGAGAGAGCGGGTTGACTGGGGCGGGTTATCAGAACCGGGTTATGATGATCGGGTGTGGTAAGATAAAAGCCCAGGCTCTACGGGACAACAATTCCTGCCTGTCTGCGATTTTCGATTCTATCCTTGTTCTTGCCAACGACTAACAACGGGCTACCAAGAATCTTTCTACTAGAGCATTTCGGGATAGGCTATCAGTGGATGGTGTTGGCAGGTTGTTCGTCCAATGTGAGTTATTCTAATTGAATCGGCACGTCAATCAGTCGTATAAGACTTTCTCTCGAAATTCCTTTACCAATTCTGGTGAGTTGTTGGCAACGAGAACATTAGGACTGAATAGGTCGAAAGATTCTTCGACACAGCTGCCTACATATCCTCCGGCTTCTTTTACTAGCAGAACACCGCTTGCGACATCCCAGGGTTTGAGAGTCTCTTCCCAAAAAATATCTGCTCGGCCCGACGCGACATATGCAAAATCGAGACAGGCACTTCCGGTTATTCGTAGTCCCCTGCATATCTTTATTGCTCTATTTATTCTTCTGGTTATCCGCTCAAAGGCCGTTTCAGAAGAGTACTGCATACCCACATGACTAGTAGCTTCACGGAGATCTCCAGTCTTGCTTACCCATATCCTTTTGTTGTTCAGGTAAGCGCCCTGGCCTTTAATTGCGTGAAAGGTCTCTTTTCGGTTGTGGTCATAAGTAACTGCCAACACAACTCGATTCTCCGAATATAAAGCAATCTGCGTAGAATAATGGGGATTAGACTTCGAAAAGTTTGTTGTTCCATCAACGGGATCTACTATCCACATGGTTGACGACCTCACGTCCGAACCTGACTCTTCACCCAGATAATCTGCCTCTGGAAAGAGATCATGAAGAAATACTCGAAGTCTGTCCTCGATCTCGAGATCGACCGAGGTGACAATGTCCTTATATCCTGTTTTCCGTTCCACTGAAAACTCTTCCTTTGAAACCTTTCGCCAGAGTTCGGGAAGATACGCCCTTATTTTCCTGCTGAAGGTATTGAGAAGAAGGTTATCCACGCAACTTCACACCAATCTTCTCCGTTTCTCTCAAGACAAGATCAACAAGATAGTTTATTTCTTCATCAGTTAGGGTTCTGTCGAAAGTCTCAAAGGCCAGAGTAACGGTGATGCTCTTGTATCCAGGCTCTATTCCCTTTCCCTTGTAGAGATCGGAGACTCTGATTTCTCCAAAGGAAGTTCCTTCAAGAGTCTTGCTTATGAGACTCTCCAAATCCCCATACTTAACGGAATGCGGCACCAGGAAGGAGAGATCCCTGAAGACTCTCGGGAAAGGGGAGATCTTGTTTGCACCGGCAAACTTTTTCATCATGCTTTCGACCAAGCTCACATTGAGCTCTGCAATGTACACTTCACCACTCTTGATCTCGTAGAGAGAATCGGCAATAGAAATGTCAACAGCGCCAAAGAACCCAACTTTCACTCCTTCGATCTCGACCGAGACTGCCTTACCCTTTTCTAACCAGGGAATCGAGAAACTACTGAAAGAGGGGGTCAAACCGTACAACGAGAAAAACTCGTCAACTATCCCCTTGAAGGTAAAGAAATCGACTACTCTCTTGTCAGAATAATCCAGAGGGTTTTCACGACCTGTGGAAACGAAACCGAGAGCGACTGTTTCCCCTTGCTCCTTCTTTGGATCAAAAACCGAAGCTACTTCGAAAAGTTTGATATCTCTATTCTGCCTTCTGTAATTATAAGAAGTCGCAGACAAGAGATTATAGATCAGAGAGGGCCTCATCACGGCCATGTCCATCGAAAGTGGATTCGCAAGGTCAACATGATCGACGCCTTCATCGATTCTCGAAATTTCCTCGGGATTTATGAAGCTGTAAGTCACAATCTCATCAAATCCATATGCAACCATAAGGTCCTTCAATTTCTTCTGTCTCTTCAGAGATTCAGGAACGCCACCAGAAATGGGGAGGATCCTGGGAAGTTCATTTTCTATATTCTCGTAGCCGTAGATCCTTCCAATCTCTTCAACAAGATCGATCTCCTGCTTCGTATCGTATGCTCTGAATGGAGGTGGTGTAACCGTCCAGCCTTTGTCTGTCTTCTCAGGTTTGAATCCAAGATTCTTCAATATGCTGGACGCCTTCTCTGTCGGCACCGACCCTCCCAGTCTTTCGGTTATGAATGACTCTCTCAAATTTATTGGCTCTGCCTCTATCACTCCACCGGCATCAACGATTTTCGAGCCAACTGAGGCGCCGGCCAACTGTTTCATTAAGTCTGCCAGCCGTTTCATGACGTACAGAGAGTCTTCATAATCTATTCCTCTCTCAAATCTGTATGAGCTATCTGTCGAAATCCCAAGCTTCCTAGCGGTTTTACGAATTCTTACGGGATCGAAAACGGCAACCTCAAGCAGTACACTTTTCGTCGTCAAATAGATCCCCGAATCCTCTCCACCCATAACTCCGGCCAAAGCTAACGGTGTCTCACCATTAGTTATAAGCATGTCGTTTCTATCGAGCTCGACAATCTTGCCATCCAGAAGTTCAAGCTTCTCACCGTCTCTCGCTTCACGAACTACTATTTCAGTCGATCCGATCTTCTCGACATCAAAAGCATGAATTGGATGTCCTGTCTCAAGCATCACATAGTTTGTTATATCCACAACGTTGTTTATCGGTCTCAAGCCGGCCGCGACCAATCTCTTCTTCATCCAGAGAGGAGAATCACAGATCTTCACATCATTCATAAGGAGCGCCGTGTACCTGGAGCAACCACTGTCTTTCAATACCACCTTCAGTAACGGATCCTCTCCAGACTCGATCGATTCGTGTACACGGGGTTTCTCTACTTTTCTCTCATAGATCGCGCCAAGCTCCCTTGCCATTCCAACAGTTGAAAGGCAGTCGCCGCGATTGGCAGTTAATTCAACTTCAATTACCGCCGAGTTAAGTCCGAGCAATTCAACAACAGATTCTCCCGGTCGGCCCTCTTCCAATCGCATTATTGAGAGAGATTTTTCTTCAAACCTGAGTTCTTCAAGAGACAGAAACATGCCTTCCGAGTCGACACCCTGGAACTCTTTCTTCCCAATTTTCTCATCGGAAAGGGCGGCGCCTTCGGGTAGAACAGCCACTATCTCTCCACTCTTGACAGTCATATCTGCTGTAACAATCGTTGCTTCACGTGAACCGATATCAACTTCAGTTATTAAGAGTCGTTCGCTCTCCGGGTGAGGCCTCGTCGACTGAATTCTTCCAACGACAGCTCCCTGGACGTATTCCCAGGGATAGTCGATTCCGGCAACTTCGGTACCGCTCAGTGAAAGGCTATTACTGATTTCTTCGGGAGTCTTGTCGGTTATGTCAATGAATTCATCAAGCCATTCTAGATATAGCTTCATATTACGGCCCTCCTGTAACCCCTGAGGAAACGTCTATCGTTCCGGAGAAGATCTCTAATATCTTCAAGGTCATATTTAAGCATTGCAATTCTCTCGAGACCGGTCCCAGCTGCAAAACCAGTCCATACTTCCGGATCTAAACCGACATTGCTGAACACGTTTGGGTGAACCATCCCAGCTCCCAAAATCTCAAGCCATCCGCTCCCACCGCAACTCCTGCATCCCAATCCTCCGCATATTCCACAGCTTACATCGACTTCGAAACTGGGCTCGGTAAAGGGGAAGAAGCTAGGCCGCAAACGTATCTTTCTGCCCTCACCAAAAAGCCTCTTTGCGAAATGATCAAGAGCACCCTTCAAATGGCTAACAGCCACGCCCTTATCGACGAAAAGAATCTCAAACTGGTGAAACATCGGAAGGTGAGTCGCATCGGGAGTATCCTTTCTGTAACAGGTTCCTGGCGCGAAAATTGCAAGAGGCGGCTTTCTAGACTCCATTGTCCTAATCTGCACGGGCGAAGTGTGAGTTCTTAAAAGTCTGCCGTCTCGGAGATAGAAGGTATCCTGCATGTCCCTTGCCGGATGCCACTCGGGAGTATTCAGTGCTTCAAAGTTATAATATGCCGTCTCTATTTCGGGGCCCGTAGTCACTTCGAAACCCATGCTCACCCAGATGCTTTGAACTTCCTCCATTATCTGAGTTATCAGATGTAGAGAGCCCATGTCCCTCTTTTTACCTGGAATCGTATAGTCAAGTCTCTCGGATTCCTCTCGCTCTCTCTTAGCCTGCACTTCAAGCTCGTCTCTCCGAGAGTTCAAAGCCTCCTCAATGGAGTTCTTGTAATCATTTACGATTTTTCCGAATTCTCTTCTATTTTCGGGAGGAATTTCTTTCAGCTTCTTCATAAGAGAGGTTATCAGTCCCTGCTTTCCAATTAGCCGTGATTTCTCCTCCTGAAGATCATTCAGGTCGGAAATCTTCATTACTCTACTTAGGACTTCTTCCAGATTAATATCGAGTCCTTCCATTGAGGCACCCCCAAGAAACGTAAGAAGTGATTACTTAATATGCTTGCAGTCTGAACATAGCCCCTTGTAGATAAGCTCAAGAGAGGTTACCTCAAATTCAGCCAGTTCAGGAGGAAGTTCTTTCATGCAGGCTTCGTAGTAATTCGTGGGAATATCGAAGACTCTCCCGCAAGAATCACAGATGAAGTGACCGTGTGGTTTGATATTGGGATCATATCGCCTCGAGTTCTTTGAAACTGCAATAGCCCTAATAATTCCTTCCTTTTCGAGAACTTCCATTACGTTGTAAACTGTCGCCATAGATATATTTGGATATAGCTGTATTGCAGACCTAAAAACCTCCTCAGCTCCCGGATGACCTTCATGATCCCTGAGAATCCTGATAATCGCAACTCGTTGAGGAGTGATTCTGTATCCCCTGCTTTTAAGAAGAGCTATCGTGTCTTTGATTTCCATACAATTAAAGCCTCCACAAAAGGTTTGAACTGATTATACAACAGAATTCATTCAGTTTAGAAAAAGATTTATGAAAACCTCAATAAGACTTATTTTTTGAGTGAAAGGCTTAACCACTAGTAAAGGTCTTCAAGAAGTGACTTCAAAGTCTTTGTATCAACCATTCCCAGAAGACTTACTGCAGAAGAGACAGATAGTCTTTCTATTGCGTAGCTGAAGCTGTTTGCCTCAGCCATCTGAGCGGAAAACTTCTGAAGATAGTCGGGCTCCGTGTTGAATGAGAAATACAGAACCATCCGCCCATATTCCGTCGAATACATAAGAAGAGTGTATAGATAAGTCTTTCCATCAGTGGCGAAGTCCATGGAAGACCAGGCGAAATGCTTTTCAAACATTGACTCCGAAAAATACACTGGAGGACGGATTATTATCATGCCTTCAGTCGCATTTGAAAGCTTGGTCAAAGACTCATGCGACATCTCCGAGTAATTGCGGTAGCTCGCGCTTATTGTGTGAAAAGGATAAGACTTCACAAGCTTAAGCAGTTTGAAGTTGTCATCATATGTAACATCGAAAGAGAGGGTGCCGGAGGAAATAGTAATCTTTCTACTGTTAGGAAGGTCGAGAAAGAGATCGACCGTATATGACTTACTGTTGACAAGATCCACGAAGTTGTCTTCAAAGTCCTTGATATTAATGAGCGGTTCAAAGGCGACGCTTCTAGTTCGGAAGATGGCAAAATTACCTGAGCTGTTTCTAACCCAGCCGAACTCCCCCTTCGCAGAGGAGAAAGATGTAACCAGTTTGTAAGGACCGGATTTTATTACTCGCTCGTTCTTCGCAGTAGTAACTATTCCGCTCTCTTGTACATATCTGTCTACTTCATACGAAGAGTTCTTCAAGGTATTTACTAGTGTCGTCAACTCTTCGACAGCATCCTTTCCAACCGCCAGCCCGACAATAATCAACAGGACAACGAGTACGGACAGCTTTTTCACGGCGATTTCACTCCTTCTGTGTCTTAGAGCGTGTATGGATCAATAAGTCGTGTTAATTCCTGAAATCTCAAAGTCATTCTGATCATCCGGTTGACTGAGAAAGCCAAGAGAGCGCTCCATTTCCTGCTCCATCATCGCAACGTCGTTTCTCTCAGTTTCCTCTTGGGGAAAGGCAGTAAGATTGACCCTGAGCCTTTCGTCAAGAGTCGAGCTGTAACCGAGAACGTTTGCCAGCTGATAGAGGTCTCCCTTCTTCTTGATCAAAATGGTGTTGCCTGTGAAGAACGAAACAGAGAACAAACCTAGCACCAAGCACGCCGCTACCGTTCCCAGCATTCTGTAAGGTTTATTCTTCAGCTTTCTAATCTTGCTGACTGTCCTTTTCTTCAAGTCATCCGAAGGTCTGTAGCAGCAACTCTCTTTCAATGCTCCCAGAACCTTCACATAGCTCTTCAGGTTTTTCTTTTCATCTACCCTCAGTTCCTCATAAGGGATCTCTCGATCCAAAATGTGGACAAATCTTTCTTCATCCAATGTAACCTACCTCCTCGAGAAGCTCCTTAAGTCTCTTTCGAGCATAGTGCAACCGGCTCTTCACCGTTCCAACCGGTTTATCGAGTATGTCGGCAATCTCCTCGTACGACAGATCATCTATGTCTCTTAACTTAATAAGCAAACGGTCATCCTCAGAAAGCTTTCCAACTACGGACATCAACTCTTCAAAAGAAATCTCGTCCATTACTTCTCTAAATACATTAGTTGTTGCTGGCGGCTCAAAAGTTGCTTTATCCTCGTTCTCTCTGAAATCAGTCAGAAACTCGTTATTCCGTTTTCTTTTTGCAAGTGTGTCCTTACAGACATTAACTGCGATTCTGTACAGCCACGTCGATAACTTCGCATCACCTCGGAACTTCCTGACGTTCTTAAAGACCTTTATAAAGACCTCTTGAATCACATCTTCAACGTCATCAAAACCAAGGTACGATTTGATGACACTACCCAATCTCGGGGCGTAATCATCATACAAGACTTCGTAGGCCCAGACTTTCTTCTTCTTCAGTCCATCTATTAACTTCTTCTCGTCCAACCATACCACCCTAATCTGTTTTATATGACGATGGATAAGCGAACAGGGTTCAACTTTGCAAGTTAATTATACTAATTAATCCAGATTAATCATATCATTCAATTATAGACTGAAATTCTTTTTACATGCGAATCATCAAAAGAGAACAGCAAAACACAGAACCTCGACTTATGTAAGAAAAGCAAATCAATGCAGGTCGAAAAAAACAAACAAATCCGATAAAATTAAAGAAGTTGGAACGAAACAGACTTTCATGGAGGTGAAGTATTGAAAAAGGAAGAAGTCAAGAAGCTCGGTGAAAAGCTTACTTTGAAGAAAAAGAACGCCTGGTTCACACTCGACAGAGATGCGGTCTTTGCCTATTCAAAAGATTATATGAACTTCATCGGCAAATCCGTAACAGAACGTCTGGCCGTCAGGCATCTTGTGGACCTTCTCCGGGAAAATGGGTTCAAACCACTCTCTTCATTTGAGGAAGGCGGCGTTAAAAAGGGTGATCGTATATACATCACAAAGGGCGGCAAGGCCCTAATCGCAGCAGTCATCGGTGAAGACCTGAAGGATGGCATCGACATGGTAGCAGCTCACCTAGATGCTCCTAGATTGGATCTCAAGCCAAGTCCTCTAGTAGAAGATTCGGGGCTCGCAATGCTCAAGACACACTACTACGGCGGAGTCAAGAAGTATCAGTGGCTCAATATCCCTTTAGCCTTCGTAGGAACCGTAGTCAGGAGCAATGGAGAATCGGTAGATGTCTCAATTGGAATGAGCAGCGATGATCCCGTTTTCGTGATTTCTGATCTTCTACCTCATTTGGACAACAGGGAAGGAGATTTCAGAAAGGTCTTTCAAGGGAAGGATCTCAACGCTATGTCCGGATCTATTCCGATAACGGATGTCAAGGACTTTGAGAATCCAGTGAAGCTGATGTTCCTTAATCTGTTATATGAAAAGTACGGACTTGTCGAAGAAGACTTCTTCTCTGCGGACATCCAGCTTGTGCCGGCTATCGAACCGAGGGAAGTCGGACTTGATCGATCTATGATCGGTGCTTACGCTCATGATGACAGGGTCTGTTCATACACTGCTATTACAGCGCTTAAGGACATGTCTACAATAAATAAACCAAAGCGAACGGCAATGGTCCTTCTCTTCGACAGGGAGGAAATAGGAAGTGAAGGCGTTACTGGAGCAAAGGGGCGGTTTTGGGTCGCGTTTATCGAGAAGCTTCTCAACCTTTCAGGAGAGAAGGGACTTTATGAGATAGACTTCCTTCTCGAGAAATCCAGAATGATATCGGGAGATGTTGCTGCAGGATTTGACCCGACCTTCAAGGATGCTCACGACCAGGCAAATGCTGCAAGACTCGGATACGGAATCGCAATATTGAAATACACCGGTTCCAGAGGAAAATCTGGAACCAGCGAAGCCAGCGCGGAGTTCATGGGCTATGTGAGAAACCTTCTTAACGAGAAGGGAGTTCACTGGCAGAGTACTATCTTAGGAGAAGTCGACAGGGGAGGCGGAGGAACAGTTGCGAAATTCTTCGCCGAAAGAGGTGTCACTGTAGTGGATGCTGGAACGGCCGTCTTCGGTATGCATTCACCTTTCGAACTTCTCTCTAAGGCGGACCTTTATGAGACCTACAGAGCATACAAGACCTTCCTGGAGGGAGGCAATGTCTAAGTCTGACTGCTCGCCTGCGGCAGTATCGGAATGGATAGTAGAAAACTTTCCAAGAGGTCGCGACTATGAAGAACCCTTCAAGGTTTTGGTGAGCACAATATTGAGTCAGCGAACGAGAGATGAGAATACCGAGGAGGCCTCTCGCAGGCTCTTCTCGGTTTATCCCGATCCGCAGTCTCTGATGAAGGCAGAACCCGAAGATCTTTACGAGCTGATCAAAGCTTCGGGAATGTATAGACAGAAAGCGGCAAGAATAATAAACTGCGCGAAGATAATCATGGATAGCTTCGACGGTTCGGTGCCTGACACTCTTGAAGGATTAGTCACAATCCCCGGAGTTGGCAGAAAGACGGCGAACATCGTCCTAAACGTTTCATTCGGAAGGGATGCCCTTGCCGTTGATACTCATGTTCACAGAATCGCAAACAGGCTGGGATGGGTAAAGACGAAGAAGCCTGACGACACCGAGTTTGCTCTGATGAAGATCTTGCCACCCAAGATATGGGGTCCCGTTAACGGGTCGATGGTCGAGTTTGGCAGGGAAGTCTGCAGACCCATAGGCCCGAAGTGCGAAACTTGTGGAATCAGGGAGTGCTGCGAATACTTCTCTCAGGTCTTTGTGCAAACCACCGGGAAATAGCGACAACAGAGATAATAATAATTCCAAGGGCCGAACTTAAGAACCTTGCCTCCAGTAGATAGCGGCTTCCATTTAGTCTGTAGATGGCAACTGCAAAGGTAGGGAAGTCTTTGCTCCCGAGTATGAGCGACCCACCAAATTCGCCCATAGAAATGGCGAAGACTACAGTTACCGCGTAAATGATCGTGCTTCTAAAGAAAGGGATTATCATATACCATACGCGCGCAAGCTTAGAAGCTCCGTCGAGTTGTGCCGCCTCCAGGAAGGCAAGCTCTGCACCGATCACCTGACCACTTATGTAGTTCAAAGCAACGGGCAACGAGATAACTATGTAAAGCAGCGCCAACAGCAGTGGAACAGGGAAACTTCCAAATGCTGTGAGATACGAAACGGCAAGAATCGAAGGCGTTACGGACAGAGCGATCAATGACACAATTCTTAGATATCTCGAGCCTCGAGAGGTGCCCCTTGCTTGCCACGAAAGAAAAAAGGCAATCGCTACGGTCACAACGGCTGCAAGAAACGAAAGCGTTATTGAATTGACCAATGTGTTTACCAATCCCGTTCCGAGAAGCACAAGCTTTTCTGCAAACAGCTTCGTTATTCTCCCGAAGATGAATTCTTTTCTTGTCCAGTCGTAGAATGAACTGAAGAGAGCGCCAAGAATCGGTATCCATTCGAAGAGGACAAATAGCCATGAGTAGATGCCCGTGAATCTGTTCTTTTCCAGATACTGCTCACCCTGCTCAAAGGATGAGCTCTTCTCGCTCAGTGAAATGAGTAATCCGAACAGCATTATGAATATGAATTGAACTACTGCAAGAACGACTGCGTTCTGCGGTGCCGCCAACAGTCTGAAATTCATGTAGATTGAAACTTCCAGGGTAGCGAATTGCGCCCCACCCAATATCAGGACAACGGCAAAAGAGGTGAAACAATAGGTGAAGATTAGAAGCGCGGAATTGATAATTGCCGGAGTGACAAGAGGTAGTTCTACTCGCAGAAGTCTTCGCATTCTCCCTGATCCATCTATCTTGGAACTCTCTAGAACATCTGTGGGCAACCTTCTTAGTGCATTCCCAAGAACTAGTATGACAATAGGTGCGTTGTAGAAGACGTGTCCAAGTAAAACTGCCCCCATAGAATAAAGAATCTGTACCCTCTCCAGACCGGCAAAAGACATCAGGTTGTTGAAGAGCCCATTCCTGCCGTAAACTGCCAGGAAACCTATTGCCATCGATATGCTGGGAAAGAAGAACGGTATATAGGTTGTTATGCCCAATAGACGGGAAAGACGACCCTTGCTTCTGGCATAGTGCACTGCCGCTGGGAAACCGACAATCATTGCCAAAAATGTACTGAGAAGCGCCTGCTTGAGCGTGAACCCGGCAATCGATTTGAACGAAGCTGATGAAATCACTGCAAAGATCGTATCTAGCTTCAGATTTCCGAAGGCAAAGAATAACGGCAGCAAAACAACGGCCGCGATGCCGACTGCAGATATTGTCAGGGATTTACCTTTCGTAAATTACCTCTTCCCACTTGGAGATGAGTTCGGAAAGATCCACCCCGGCAGATAATTTCAAGATCTTCTCCGGCTTTACGGCATAATCGAAGGCCGGGGGCATTTCGACGTCAATTACGGGAAACATCCACTGGTTAAGGGGAATATGACGCTGAAAGTCCTCACTTAGAAGAAAGTCCATGAACATTTCAGCATCGTGCAAATTCTGCGTCAATCTTATGATTCCCGCTCCCTCAATCTGGACGTAACCCCTGCCTTCCGGAATTACTGTCATGTATATCGATTCTCCATAATAATGCATTGAATATGCTCCATCTGTGGCATAGGAAACCATTATTGGAGCCTCGCCGGACTCGAATTTCTGGAAAGAGTCATCCCACCCCAGAGAGACTGTGAGTATTGAAGGCTTGAAGGCCTGCCAGAATTCCTCGAATCGCTCGCCAAAAAGCAGGTAAGTCCAGGCGAGGAAAGATAGACCGGTACTCGAGGTTCTGGGATCTTGAATAATCACGCTCCTTCGATACTCCGGCCCGGTTAGATCCCAAATCGTTTCAATAGGCTCTTTTATCTGGCTAGTATCACATATTAGCGCGATCCCTCCGAAATCATACGGGGTTAGTCTCCACTGACTATCGAGCAGAAGATCCTGATCGATGATCTTCTCATAGCCCTGGGGTCTGTAAGAAAGAAAGATACCTTCTTCGAAGGCTCGTCTCGAAAGAAGGTTGTCAATTCCAATCACGACATCTCCATCGAAATTCTCACGCTCGGAGATAATCAAGCTCAGCAGAGAACCCGAATCTCCAACAGCGCGAAACTCCACGGCAATTCCCGTCTTTTCTGTAAATTTCGCAAAAGTCTCCTGGGCCAGCGGTTGAAGGGAATCGTATGAATAAATCTTGAGCGGCAACAATGTCGAAAATGGAATGAAGAGGATCAATGATAAGACCAAAAATGTTCTTCTCATAAAAAACACCTCCAAAAGAGATTACCGGAGGCGCTATCCATGGCCGTCCCTACGCCGGTGCTAACCGGATCAGGTTCATGGGGTCTGCTTTCAGCACTCTCAGCCCTTTGGGCTCCCCCGGCAATCGATTATACCACCAGCCGTTTGGTGATACAATTGACGAGGAGGTGGTCACTTGAAGGCTGCGATCCTTCTCACAGGAGACGAAATCACAAAAGGGATTGTAAAAGACAGCAACGGAGGCTATCTTGCAGAGAGACTAACTGCCCTCGGATTTGAAGTCCAATCAATAGTTGTTGTTCCGGATAGTAAAGAGTTCATCATGCGCGAGATCAGAAATGCTCTCGACAGATCAGATCTTCTGCTGATCACCGGAGGGCTTGGAAGTACCTTCGACGATATAACCCTCCAGTCGGTCGCCGACTATCTCGGAAGAGAACTCCTTTATGATGGAAATTACCATTCTGCTCTTGTAGAGAGTTTCACAAGAAGGTTCTCAAGAGAGGCTCCTACCGGTTTGAAACGTCAGGCATTCGTTATACAGGACTCTGTTCAGCTGCCAAATTCCTCCGGAAGCGCAAGAGGCGCCTTCATAAGAACAGAGAGTAATGAAATAGTGATACTTCCCGGTCCTCCAATGGAGATGGAGACTGTTTTCAAAGAGGCATTGAAGCATATTTCACTTCCTTCTGCTACGTTCAGTAGGACTATAGGATTCGTTGACTTGACCGAACCCGAAGTGGAAGACTTCACCGAGCAAATGCTTTCGAAATTCACGGATGTGAAGTTCGTCACGAGAGTACGCTACTATTCAGGACCAACGGTAATTCTTACGGCCAATGACGAATCGGCGTTGGAGGAACTATGCAATCTTTTCACCGATCGCTGGAATAAATATATATATACAACTTCAGGCGAGGAACTCGTCGATGTTGTGGTAAGGGAGTTGAGAGACAGGAAGCTGACAATTTCGATTGCAGAGTCCTGTTCGGGAGGAAGGCTCTCTGCGCTTCTCACTTCTGTTCCGGGAGTGTCGACTTTGTTTCCCGGCGGTATTGTCTCCTATTCAAACAAAGTCAAGTCGTCTTTGTTGAACGTTAGCGAAAACACTCTCAGACAATATGGAGCCGTCTCCGAAGAGGTGGCATTTGAGATGGCTGCAGGAACAGAAATTCTCTTCGGAACAGACGTGGGCCTTTCAGTAACTGGAATAGCCGGTCCTTCAGGCGGTAGCGACTTCAAACCGGTGGGGCTTGTCTGCTCCGGTATTAGGATAGGCAGTTCAATTAAGACCTACACCGACAGATTCAAAGGGAACAGAGAAACGATACAGCTTAGAGGGGCTAACACTGTTATAAAGAGGCTTTGGAGGTTGCTTTGGAACGAGTATTACATAAAGTAAACGATCCGATTTCCTGGATAGAGAAAGAAGCCAAAAGTAATTCCAGGAGCATTGTAATTTTTCCTAGTGAAAGGATGCTGGAGTCCTTCGTAGATATTCATGAGAAGAGAGAAGGAGATGGATTCTTCTTTTCTCATGATGTCTTTCCCTTTGAAGAGATTGGCACCTCCCCAAGAATAAGATCAGAACGGCTTGCGCTGCTTAGAAAGCTTCTCTTGAGGGAGCTCCGGACCGTCTATACATCCTTTCACGGTATTCTGAGAAAAACTGTGCCAATCGATGTATTCGAAACTCTGTCTTTGAAGGTTGAAGTCGGCGGCCCGTTCACTCTAAACGAAGATCAGCTTCAAAGCCTTGGCTATTCTAGATCCTTTAGCGTGACGATTCCCGGTGAATTTGCAATCAGGGGCGGTATTGTGGATATCTTTGTTCCCGGAACAGAAAGACCGATCAGGATAGACACTTTTGACAGGGAAATCGAATCGATAAGGAGATTCGATCCTGCTTCACAGAAGAGTTTAGATAGATTGATCGATGCATATATCACCCCTGCGGCCGAAGGCATAACGTCTTCTCCTTATAGGGAGCTCGCTCTCAAAAGAATCTCTGCGGCCGAGAAGGCAATCGGTTCGAAGGATGAAATTCTTTTCGACCGTCTCGATACAATGGATACAACCGCGGGGATCTTCTACGAGCGGCAGTCGATTCTTCTTGACTTTCTCGATGACTACAAAGTGATCTTCGTCAAGCCTGACGATGCCATACTCGAGTTTGGAAGGCGAGAGCGTGAAACTCTAGAGCTCTTGTCAGATAAGGCAGTAAGAAAATTCCTTTACATAAGGTATGGTGGAATATCCTCAGAAGTTCTGATGAAGTTGAGAGAGTATTCGATTGTGTCCGACGATCGGGTTTCCTCCCTAGACTATGATACCGAAATCAGCGAAGAACTGGAGATTATCAAGAGACCCAGAAGAGAGGAAGAGTTCTTGCCGAGAATACCCGTTGTCGACTGGACGGAACTTGAAGAGGGAGACTACGTGGTCCACAAAGAGTATGGTATCGGACGATATCTTGGCGTGAGGACGGTCGAGAACATTCTAGGAACTAGAGAGTATCTTCTGCTGGAATACAGAGATAATAACAAGATCTACGTCCCCGTGGACAGAGTAGATCGTGTTCACAAATACATAGGAACCACCGAAGGAATTCAGTTGAACTCCCTGCGCGGTACAGCGTGGAACAGACAGAAATCGAAGGTGAAAAGGGAAGTCACGGCCTTGATTGGCGAACTCTCGAATCTCTATGGCTCAAGAGAAGTGACCTCGGGAATTTCTCTGACTGGAGAAAGCGAGATGGAGAAGAGCTTTCGAGAAAGCTTTCCCTATGTTGAAACAGAAGACCAGCAAAAAGCTGTCGAAGAAGTTCTTGAAGACCTTGGAAGCAACAAGCCTATGGACAGACTTATAAGCGGAGATGCCGGGTACGGAAAGACAGAAGTTGCGTTACGGGCTATTTTCAGAACGATTGTCTCTGGAAAACAGGTTGCCGTGATGGTTCCCACAACAGTGCTTGCGCGTCAGCACTACGACAACTTCGAGGGTCGGCTCAGTCCATTTGGAATAAGAGTCGAGATACTCGACAGATACCGAACCGATACACAGAGAGGCAGGCTTCTGAAGAAACTGAAGAACGGCGAAGTCGATGTGGTCGTTGGAACCCACTCTTTGCTATCCAAAGAGGTGGGGTTTGCAGATCTGGGTCTCATTGTCGTGGACGAAGAACAGCTGTTCGGGGTTCTACAGAAGGAACACTTTAAAAAGCTGAGATTGCAGATCAATGTTCTGTCAATGAGTGCAACACCAATACCCAGAACACTGTATATGTCTCTTTCGGGCTTGAGAGATCTCTCGATAATATCTACACCTCCTTCCGGAAGAACTTCCCCGGAGATTTACGTAGGAGCAATCAACGATAGATTGATAAGAACGGCAGTGCTTAGGGAGACCAATAGAGGCGGACAGACGATTTTCGTTCACAATAGAGTCACCGAATTACCCGAACTACTTTCGAAATTGAGGAGCCTTCTTCCTGAAGTCAGGGTTGAGGTCGCCCACGGCCAGATGAACAAAACCGCTTTTGAGCGCACCATTAGGGACTTCTATCTTGGCGAACTGGACATGCTTCTATGTACTACGATAATTGAAAGCGGAGTCGACGTACCGAACGCGAATACCCTGATCGTCGATGATTCGCAAAGGTACGGCCTTGCTCAGCTTTATCAGCTGAGGGGTAGGGTAGGTAGAAGCAATCGAAGAGCTTTCTCTTACTTCCTCTATGATCCAAAGAGGCTCTCAGATCCTTCCAGAGAAAGGCTGAAGGCACTGAAGGAGTTCTCAGGTGCGGGAAGTGGAATGAAGATCGCAATGCGTGATCTTGAAATAAGGGGATTTGGTACGCTGCTCGGTGCGGAACAGCATGGAAATATAAACTCCGTAGGACTTTACTTGTATCGAGAGATGGTGGAAAAGGCGATGAGAGAACTCCGCGGAGAAGAGGATATTGGAGTTGAGGAACGCGCGGTCGACACAGAACTGAAGAATATCCCGTTTGACATGGTTATTCCCGAAGATTATGTATCCGACTCGATTGAAAGATTGAAGATCTATCGGAGAATCGCAGTCTGTAAAGAGGAGAATGAGATAAATGAACTTGAAAGCGAGCTCATCGACAGATTCGGTCGCCTTCCCTATCAAGTTACTTCTCTTCTCGATGCCTCACGCGTAAGACTAGGAGCATTTAAGATCGGAATAAGTTCGGTTGAATATGATTCTTATTCGGAGAGCATTATTATGGTTCACGGTGAGAATCATATACGTGAGTCGCTTGGGATAAAGGGACGAAGGCTTGTAGTAAACGAGCGTGAAGGAAAGTCGATTCTGTATGGAGTACCGGAGAGACATCTAATGAAGACACTGAAAACTCTTTTCCTTGGAGCTGAGAGAGTTGTTCAATGATCGAATCTGTGCTTTATCTACTCCCAGAGGTATTTCTGCAACGGCTGTAATACGATGTTCTGGAAAAGGAACAGTCGAAAGCCTGCAAAATCTACTGCCTGGTACGGCTCTTCTCCAGCACAGAAGGGCACAACTGGCAACGTTTGCCCAAGATGATCGTTACATCGACGAGGTTGTCGTCACTTTCTTCAAAGGACCGGCTTCATACACGGGTGAGGATCTTGTAGAGCTTTCCTTTCACGGCAATCCTCTGATAGTTGAAAACGCTCTTAAGGCGCTATTTGCAGTGGGTTTCAGAATGGCTTTGCCAGGGGAGTTCACGAAGCGGGCGGTTCTGAATGGCAAATTCGACCTCATTCGTGCCGAAGCAATTAACGCCCTGATAACTTCAAAGACAGAAAAGGCTCTTGAAGCTGCAATCAAGAGCTTCAGAGGCGATTTATCTGAAGAAGTGATTTCATTCAGAGCGAAGATAATTGAGCTCCTTGCGACAGTAGAGGTGGAGCTCAACTATCCCGAGGAGATTGAGACGGATTACTCCTCTCTTCTTGAAAACCTTTTAGATCTCAGAAAAAGGATCGCCGAGTTTATTGCCAGCTCTCAGAACGGCATTGTGATCTCACAGGGAATTAAAACGGCAATCGTAGGCGAGACAAACGTTGGAAAATCCACATTGCTGAACGCATTGTTGAAACGAGACAGGGCAATCGTATCTGATCTTCCTGGAACGACGAGAGATACGATAGAGGAAGACCTAAATATCGAGGGTGTGCTCTTCCGCGTAGTCGATACTGCCGGTATAAGAGAGGCAGAAGATGAAATCGAAGAACTTGGGATCGAAAGAACCCTTGAAGCCATTGAAGAATCAGAATTAGTGATCCTATTACATGACCCTCATAACTACACTGACAAAGACCTCGAGGAGGCTCTCAAGAAGAAGGGAAAGCGACTGATTGTCGCGGCAAACAAGTCAGACATACGCACAGTAGAAAAGGGTTCTTACGATATCATATTAAGCGCAAGAACCGGAGAGGGCCTGAAAGACCTCGAAAGACTTATGCTGAAGCTTACCGAAGACATAACTTCTATTGGAAATGAAGTGATTATTAGTGCCAGACAGAAGCAGAAGCTCTCGGACGCTATGGATTTCATTGGCCGATCGATAGAGGCTATTGAAAACGGAATGACGGTTGATGTCACAGGGACCATGATCGAGCAGGCCGCCAGAAGTCTCGACGATCTCCTCGGTACAAACGTAACAGAAGATCTGCTGGAGAGGATTTTCAGCGATTTCTGTGTTGGGAAGTGATTTAGTTGCTGGGAATTCTCTTATTGATAGCCGGCTCGGCCACGAGATTTTTTCTCTCTCCTCTCTGGTATTTCCTTGCATGCGCCCCTGCCTACATAATCTTTACTGTTCTGAGAAAGAAGTTTGATTACCGTCTTCTGTTGATTGCCCCCCTTATCCCAGTAGCTGCAGAGGTAATTGCAGTACTTCTTGGAAATTTTAGGGCAGGATTCCTTTTTGGTGACATAATCTGCATCATCACTGCATTGTTGGGGATGGGAGATGAACGCCCTAAAGAGAGATTGATAAAGAATCTCGGCCTCTCCGGTCCCGATAACAGGAAGAGAGTCTCTTCTATGTTCTACACCTTTGGCAGGGTAGCTCAGATTGAGAAGGTTAATATGAGTCAGAGCTATGCGATAATACACGAAAATGCATTTCACTTCACCGTCGATATTCCGGGGAGTGGAAGGGTCAGTATGAGAGTCCCAGTAGAAGAGATAGATGAGGTCTCAGTTCACATGAGCATGTCTTCCGGGGAACTGTATCTTCCATCGCTGAGGGATATGTTCTTGCCGGCAAAAAAAATCAAAATGATAGGCAAACCAAAGATTAAAGACTATTTCTTGCTAGTGAAGACTTCCGAAGATACCTATTCCTTCTATGAAGAGCCTGAGACTGTACTAAGGATTCAGGCAGAAATAGAAGAGGCAAAGAAGAGAACCGCTTAGCAGTTCTGAAGGCGCCCATCTTTCTGTATAAGGGCCAGTAGTATAGCGTTAAAGTGAAACATTCGATTCCTTTCCGTACAGATCCGCACCTCACTTGAGTTGTTTTGACGAAAATCCTGGGATCGATTCAGGTATCACTTCTTCATACCTGCGATATAATGTCAGAAGGAAGCGAGGTGTTTGATGTGGATGAAGAGAGAAAATATCATTTCGATACAATGTCTATTCACGCTGCGGAGCAAGAGGATCAGAACCAGTCGCTAAACGCTCCCATATACATGACTTCGACGTTCACGTTCACGGATCTGCAGCAGGCCGAAGACACATTTTCATTTAAACGGCGCGCGTACGTCTATACCCGTGGCGGCAACCCCACCATAAACCTCTTCGAGCAAAGGCTCGCGACTCTAGAGAATGGAGCCGATGGAGTGGCCTTCTCCTCGGGAATGGCTGCGATTAGTTCAGTTGTAATGTCATTCGCTGCGGCAGGCGATTCGATACTTGCCCACAGAAACCTCTACGGTTCAACGTTCGGATTTCTAAATCATTTGATCAGTAATTATGGCGTTAAGACAGAGTTCATTGACATGACCGATCTAGACATCGTAAAGCAATCCATTACTCCAGAAACAAGGGTGATATACCTGGAAACGCCGACGAATCCAGCACTCGAGATAATTGACATAGAAGGTCTTTGCGAAATTGCACACTCCAAGGGAGTAAAGGTGGTTGTAGACAATACATTTGCAACGCCTGTTTTTCAGAGACCTCTAGACTTCGGGGCCGATGTTGTTCTGCACAGCGCCACAAAGTACATATCAGGTCATGGAGATGTTGTTGGTGGATTCGCAACTTCAAAGGACTTTGATTACATCCAGAAGCTTAAATTTGGATATATGTGCGAACTGGGAGGGGTGTTGAGCCCATTCAACGCCTGGCTCCTGCTAAGAGGTATGAAGACACTCGGTCTGAGAATGGAAAGGCATGAGAAGAACGCGACCGCAATAGCCAATTTTCTAAAAGCTCAGAAAGAAGTCGTGAAGACTTCTTATCCGGGGTTCGAAGACCACCCAGGACATGAACTGGCTGCTCGGCAGATGAACGGCTTTGGAGGAATAATAAGCTTCGAGCTCGAAGGACCCAGAGAGAACGCAGAGAAGTTTGTTCGCAACCTGAAGCTCATCAAACTCGCGGTTTCACTCGGAGACGCCGAGACTCTTGTGGAAGTACCTGCAATGATGACCCATAGAGACTATCCCGAAGAAGAGCTACACAAATTCGGCTTCTCAGCCAGGACTGTTAGAATTTCCGCTGGTCTGGAATATCATGAAGACATCCTTGCAGACATCGAAAATGCTCTCGAAAAGGTCTTCAGACGATGAAAGCACTGATCTTTGACGGAGAACTCAGACTTGAAGAAGTCCCCTTCCCAACAAGGCTTCCCGGGACATCTCTGGTTAAGGTCAATCTTGCAGGAATCTGTAATACTGACATCGAGATTACAAAGGGCTACATGAACTTTTATGGAATTCTGGGTCATGAACTTCTCGGAACGGTAGTTGAGAGTGACTCGAATTCTCTTTCTGGAAAGCGTGTGACAACCGAAATCAATGTGCCCTGCAAAACTTGCGACCTATGCCAAATAGGACTTTTCAAACACTGCAGGAATATTAGGACAGTCGGTATTGCCGACTACCCCGGTGTCTTTGCAGAGTATGCAGTACTGCCGGACGAAAACCTTCACGAAATTCCGGAATCTGTCTCAGATGAAAAAGCTGTGTTCATAGAACCCTTGGCCGCCGCTGTTGACGCTCTCGAATCCGCAAATTACCTCCGTGATGATAAGGTTTGCTTGATAGGCGACGGGAAATTAGGCTTACTGATTTCAATGGTTCTTTCTGCAAACGGGATAAAACATCAGCTTATTGGTAGACATAAAGAGCGGCTCGAATTTCTGGAAACTGGCAATGTATCTTTTACTGGAATTGAAGATGCGAAGACCATCGACAGGTATTTTGACATAGTTATCGAAGCTACTGGAAATCCCGGAGGGCTTGCCCAAGCCCTGTCAATTGTTAGGCCAAAGGGAAGGATAGTTCTGAAAAGCACCTATAAGGGATTCCCTTCCATCGATATGACGAGAGTTGTGGTAAGAGAGATAGAATTGGTTGGCTCTCGATGCGGCCCATTTGACAAGGCGATTTCATTACTGGAAAGAGGATTTGTCGATCCCACACCACTGATAGCAAAGACTCTTCATTTCAGCAAAGCACACGAAGCCTTCAAAGCGGCCAGAACGTCGCTGAAGGTTATATTGAGGATGGAATGATTTTGAGCAGCCGTTACAGAATGTACTTCTTCGATCTTGATCATACAATTCTTGACTTCGAAAGAAGCGAGGTCGAATCACTTTTAGAACTCTTCAAATTGAGAGATATTTATCTTTCCGATGAACAGATAGACTCATACAAGAATATAAACACAAAATGGTGGGGCTTTCTGGAGCAGGGAAAGAATACAAAGGAAGAAGTCGTTGTTGGCAGATTTAAAGAGTATTGTGACTATATGGGTGTTACCTTCGATCCCGAAGAACTGAACGATGAATACCTTACCAGGCTTTCTGGGAAAGCCTACTTTCTTCCCGGTGCGAAAGAGTTTCTAATAACCATGAGGCGCCAAGGAAAACGAATGGCAATAATAACAAATGGCGTATACCGTGTTCAGCACAACAGATTCCTTTCGGCCGGCTTGCACGAATTCTTTGAGTTTTCTCTTTCTTCAGAAGAGGCTGGCGCCGCAAAGCCCGATGCAGAAATTTTTATTGAAGCCTTGAGGATGGCAGGTGTCAAGAGTGACGAGGTCGTCTACATTGGAGACAGCTTGGAGTCAGACTACAAAGGCTCACTGAATGCCGGTATCGACTTCATATGGTATGGACCTCATACCAGAAGGAACAAAGGTCCGGTAAATATCGCAAAAAACTACGATGAGCTATTGAAATTGCTTGTCTAGATTGCGTACTGACGGACTCGATGTCACCCGTTGGTCGCCAACAACCTTCCCTTCTCCGAGAGGACAACTGGGGTGGTTAGCAGGTAGGAGTTGGAAAGAGCAAAAGAAACTCGTTGACCGTTGAGCGGTTCTCCGTTCTCCGAAAAGAACAGTTGCAAGTTCCAAGATGCAAGTTGTGAGTTGTAAGAAAGGCCGGGGTAGGAGGTCGGGGGTTGCAGGTTCGTAAGAGCAAAAGAAACTGGTTGACCGTTGAACGGTTCTCCGTTCTCCGAATAAAAAACTTGTTCTTCGTTCCGACGCTCCGCGTCCAGGTTCTTCGTTCTTGGGCAAGCCCATGATTAGAGAGAGTTTAGACTCAACCAGTCATGAAAAAACAGCACTCATCGGAAACTCTCTTCTGGTTCTTGGCTTTCATAACTGACAATTTGCAACTGATCTCCACAGCTTAAAGCAGCTTCTAGATGCGAGATCCCGTGCAGACCCCCTGAACAGGAGCGCTTCAGGGCAGGCGCTACGCGATGACAATTTAAGATGACTGTGCAGTTCTCTTGTAGGGGCGAACGGCCGTTCGCCCGAAAAAGGTCCTGGTTGGAATTTCTGCCTTTTACGCGAAAAATGGGACAGACATGAGGAGAATTGTCAGTCCCTATTTTCGCTCTCATCTTCTCGTGAGCGAAGCGAACGTCTCCGACGTGCTCTTTCTCGGTTTTTACAGCGACCAGCGGGGTTTCGTTCTTAAGCGTTCAGCGGCTCCTAGCCCGCGAAGCGGAACTGGCCACCGAACGTGACTGGCCTCTGACGGAGGCAGAGACTGGCCTGCGCAGCAGACTGGCATGTTTTTTTGCAGCCTTGCGACCGCCGACGTTCCTCGGCGCATTGCCTCTTATGTTTTATAGTAGAATCACTTCTGCTCTTAAGTTCGGAGGACGGGGAACCGTTGACGGTGGACCTGATAAGGCCTCCTGCCGCAGGCAGCATTGCGTCCAATATGTTCTTTGTCATCATTTCTTCCGCCAATGCTTCTCAGCGCATCACTTCCCCGCACGCTTCTCCGGGCATCGCTTCCTGGGATGCACTTCCCAGCATCACTACTCCAAAGTTTCTCACCCGAACCTGTGTTTCCCCACGAACCAAAACCCGAATATTTGAGAGTAAAGTTGCCATCTCTGTTAAACTGACATTCACACATGAAGACAATCTGAGGCAGCGGCGGACAATTATATGTTAAAATCCGTGTAGATCATTTTGCTAAGTTGCGCTTTGGTGGTGAGATATGTGGATTCAAGCTCGCTTGTGAGGTTTGTTGGTTTTGGTCTATCGCTTCTTATGCTTTTCTTCTCATTCAAATCATACAAAAGAAAACGGCTTATTGATGACATGCCGACATCAAAGGCTCATGGTACTTTCATAGGTTTGGTTGAACTCTCTGGAAAAGTCGAATGTGCGAATCCCCTTACGAGTTTTCTAACTGAATCTCTCTGTGTCTATTACTCGTGGAGTATTTCTGAACACTGGAGCAGGATAACTACGGAGACTTACACTGATTCACAGGGAAGAACAAAGACCAGAACAAAAACAGAAAGCGGATGGAAAACCGTGGCTTCCGGTGAATCCATGTGCCCTTTTGATCTTCGAGACGAAACTGGGGCAATTCAAATAAGGCCTGAAAAGGCGAAGATTGAAGGCGAGAGAGTAATGAGCCTGCAATGCAGGCCATCTGACCCTCTGTATTATGGAAAGGGACCGGCCAGTTCGGTGGCAAACTCTGATCACAGACGTATGTTCACTGAGACGATTATTCCCTTAGGCTTGGAAGTGTATGTTGTCGGTCAAGCAAGAGAAAGGGAAGATATCGTGGCTCCGGAAGTCGCCTATGATAAGGACTCTCCATTATTTCTCATTTCCACAAGAGAAGAAAAGAAGATCGGTAGTTCCTATGCTCTTAACTACTGGCTCCTTTCACTGGGTGGTCTTGCTATTATTCTCATCTCTATCTTCATTTCTACCAGAATGGGCTTTTACAGATGGTTACCACATGCCACTGAAATCTACTTGACTCCCACAGCGATTTATCTTGGAATTTGGCTGGTAAGCTGGTTCTGGATCGTGTACAACAGCCTGAAAACTCTGCGTGAAAGAGTCAGGCAAGGCTTTTCACAGGTTGAAGTTCAGCTTAAGAGAAGACATGACTTGATTCCCAGGCTTTCGGCATCAGTTTCGGGTCTGATGAGGCATGAGCAAGATCTTCAAACAGAGCTTGCTGCATTGCGCGCAAAGGTTAAAGAAAGCGAAGGTGAAGCTGCAGAAAGCCTCCTGTCTCTTGTAGAAAACTACCCTGAACTCAAGTCAAGTAGCGCAGTCACCAAACTCCAGAAAGAGTTGACCGACACTGAGAATCGGTTGGAACTCGCAAGAGCTTACTATAACGACATTGTCACATTTTACAACACAAGGCTTGAAAGGGTACCCGACATTATCGTAGCAAAACTTGCGCGCTTGAAAACTCGAGAATTACTGAGCCACGAGGAGAACCAAAGTTAGGGAGGAATCTATTCCCTCACAGGAAACGGTCTTATTTCCTCTGCTACTCTTCAGTGTAACTGTATGCAATCTCTCTCTTTCTTCATCAAATGTGGGAACAGAGACCGTAAGAATCTGTCTGTCCACCCATTTTGTCGCACGAGAAGAGCGAGATTCTGACTAGGTACATTGTCAGAATGACAGAATGTGATGCTTTCTGATTAACCTAAGGGTGTCATCCCGTAGTGCTCCTATACGGGATCTGGGCTTTGAGAACGATCGGGGTTGGGGATAGCGGGTTGGTGGCATCAAGGTCAGAAGTGATGCTGCCTCCGGCAGGAAGTGATGCTCGCTGGCGCGAGGAAGTGATGCCCGGAAGGGCATCCGGGGAAGTGATGCTGGCGCTTAAGCACCAGGAGGCAAAAACCAAAGAAAAAGTGCAAGCAAATTAAAGTTGAAAGTTATCAAGTAGCAAGTGGTGAGTTGCAAGTAAAAAAACACAACAAAAGGGGGCTCGCGGCTGGGGATTCGTGAATACAAGTGGTTGAA
>NZ_JFHL01000010.1 GCF_003664995.1 Mesotoga sp. BH458_6_3_2_1
AGGAAGTGATGCCCGGAAGGGCATCCGGGGAAGTGATGCTGGCGCTTAAGCACCAGGAGGCAAAAACCAAAGAAAAAGTGCAAGCAAATTAAAGTTATCTGATCAGAACGAATTTATTTTGTCATCTGAAATGCTCCTGTTAAGGATCTGGGCTTCGTAAAAAAGGCCGGGGTTGGGGATAGCGGGTTGGGGGTACGAAAGAGCAGATTGAAATCGGTTCACCGTTGAACGGTTCTCCGTTCTCCGAAAAAAACCCGTTCTTCGTTCCGACGCTCCGCGTCCAGGTTCTTCGTTCTTGGGCAAGGTGATGATTCAAGAGCGTTTGGATTCCAACCAGTCATGAAAAAAACAGCACTCATCGGAAACCCTCTTCCGGTTCTTGACTTCAACATGGAACTGGCAATTTGCAACTGATCTCCACAGCTTAAAGCGGTTTCTAGATGCGAGATCCCGATCAGTTTCATATCGGGATGACGGAATTGGATCATGGACATAATCCATATTGGCGCAGACTCTACGGGATAAGAGTGCTTGGAAATAACGGGATGATACAACATGATTTAAGGGCAGGGGACTCTCCCTTCTTGTCATCCTGACAATGCTCCTGGTCAGGATCCCTTTCTTTCGCGAAAAACGGGACAGACAATAGGAGCGTTTGGGAGCCAGTCTGCTAACGCACGCCAGTCGCACTTCGTGCGGCCAGTTCCGACTTAGTCGGGCAGAAGAGCCTTGTTTAGAAGCTGGTTACGAAGTGCGGGTTAGAAAGATCGGGTTTATAAAAGCGGGTTGTCAGAACCGGGTTCTTAAAGAGCGAGATCCCGTGCAGACCCCCTGAACAGGAGCGCTTCAGGGCAGGCGCTACGTGATGACAATTTAAGATGATTGTGCAGTTCTCTTGTAGCGGGCGACCGAAAAAGGTCCTGGTTGGAATTTCTGCCTTTTACGCGAAAAATGGGACAGACATGAGGAGAATTGTCAGTCCCTATTTTCGCTCTCATCTTCTCGTGAGCGAAGCTAACGTCTCCGACGTGCTCTTTCTCGGTTTTTACAGCGACCAACGGGGTTTCGTTCTTAAGCGTTCACCGGCTCCTAGCCCGCGAAGCGGAACTGGCCACCGAAGGTGACTGGCCTCTGCCGGAGGCAGAGACTGGCCAGGCGGAGCCTGACTGGCCTGCATCAGCAGACTGGCTGTGAAGATCTAAGGAATCAGATCAGGAGAACGCCATAGTCACCATATCAGAAGGCGACAGCGATCCCAAACAGGCCCCCATCTGGACTTGAAGTGCTTTCTGCAAATGGAATGTCGATTTCGAAATAGAATTTTCCGTTGGTTAGAAATAGACCTGGAATCACACCCACCTCATTCGCCACAAAAAGCTGGAGTTTTGCCCCTACCATCCAGTCTTGTAAATAGATTCCAGCCATCGGCGATATTCTAAGGAAAGGTATGAAATAATCATCGCCACTAATTCCGCTAGGTCTCTTTCCAAAGAAGACTCCACCGCTCATGTGAATTGCTGCGTTTCTCAAACCTGGAATTCCAAGTTTTGCTCCTGCTTCAACGGTTGCTGCCGGGGCAGATATGAAGATGCTTGGAATGGCCACTCTCAATGAACCTTCGAGATACTCGGTCAATCCCATCCTTGCAAGATATTGGAAACTCCAGGGAGCGACAACCAATTCATCAAATGCTACGATAAGATCCATTCCGACTGCCTGTTTCAGTGTACCCCTGGGCAGAATTTCCGGCTCCATCATTAGAGCCATTGGCACGCAACCAGACATGATGATCGTAACAATCAGAATCAATAGAAACCACTTCATCTTTTCACTCCTCAACTCCCTCTAGAATCATGAAGGAGGATTTGAAGATCTCGAATTTCTCAGGAGGCGAAGGCACTTCACTTTTGTCATGCAAGAAGAGGACAAACTCAAGCATTCTTCCATAGGGTATAAGAGAGGTTCCTTGATCTTGAAAACCCTTTTCCGCATAGGCACTTTCAATCGCATCGAGGATCTCAGCCGTACTGTACAGAACAAGTGAGGGAATCTCTAGAATGGAAGCTAACTCATCAACCAGAACAATCATAGGATCATCCCTCTTGTAGATCTTTCCGAGGGATGATAGTAACTCAGAATAGAACCTGTCGGGATCCTCCCAGTCTTGAAGATCACTGGCGATCTCTATAGCGACCCTTTTCTCATCTTTAGATAGAGAATCAAACATTTCTTTGAATACGTCTCGATCTTCGAAGATATATGTGTACTCACCTTTCAGAAGGCCGAAAGCAGCGAGCGTATCGAGATAACCCTCTTCTATCTGCAACCTCGTCTTTTCAGCGTCGAAATCCAAGGTACTCCCGTACATTACTCTCGGTCTTATATGAATTAGATTCGCCCCGGCAAGGAATGCTTGAAGTTTTGCAATTCTATCTCTGAGGGCAATTCTACCAATATCGACAAGAATGATCTCTCTGAAGCCTCTTTCCAATGCCATCTCGACTGGCTGATTCGAATAGACACCACCATCCACAAAGGCTTTGCCATCGATCACCACCGTCCTGAAACCAGGAAAATCTGCACTCGCCATTATGTATTCAATCAACGACCCTTGAGGAATATCTTCAATGAAAAGCATCTCTGGCCTAAGATCGGTTAGATCAAACGTAACGAGCCCAAAGTCAATCGAAGAGCTCCTGACCGACTCTTCAGAAATCAGCGTACGCAAGAGCTCCTTAAGCGGCGTCACATCTATTCCCTGGTTTATCACGTCGACTGCTCCCTGATAAAGCTCTCCCAGACTCCAGTCAACTCCTCCACCGTACGCCTCAATCAGCTTTTTCTCGGCCTCAGTCGGTTTCATCACACTCTCTTCTGAGATATCTCTCCACACGTTCAGAGCCTTGTCAAAATCTCCCTGGGCTACTGCAGCTGCATTCAGGGAGCCAACAGAAGTTCCATAGACTCCCCCAATTTCCATTCCTAGATCAAGAAGAGCTTTCCAGGCACCAATTTCATAACCGCCCTTCGCTCCTCCTCCCGAAAGGACGACGCCTACACTACTCGAATAAAGCATTAGGGGAATCATGAAAACAATAACTATAAGAAGTCTCTTCACTGACAACACCTCTCTTTAATGGCTTCCATAGAGGGATAATAGCATTATTAACACTAAAATAGAAAGCGAGAGAAAATATCTCGCCTTTTCAATCAAGAAAAGAGATGATAAGGGGAATCGTTATCATAGAAAAGAGAGTTGAAGATGCAATGAGTTTCGAGGAAAGCTCGTAATCAGAGTCGAAAATCCTTGCAAAGATAGATGTGTTTGCTGCGGCAGGCATTGCGCTCATGATTATTAATATCTTCTCCACCATCGTGGGCATTTCGACGGCAGACAAAAGAAAGAAAACAATCACCGGCGCAATGCACAACTTCACAAGACTGTAGAAGATAACAGTTCTGCTTTTCAATATCGTGGAGAGTTTTGCGCTCGCCAAAATGATCCCTGCAACTACCATGGCTAAAGGAACTGTGCTTTGTCCCAGAAGAGCAAGAGCTTCATCAAGAAACAGCGGAAGCTTCAACGGAGTGAAAAAGAGAATCAGACCGATGAATACCGAAATCATTCCAGGATTGAGAAAAGCCTTTCTTGTCGAAGAGCCCGCTTCACGTGACATAATTCGCACTCCTACAGTCCATGTAAGAACATTGAACCAGATATTGAAGACCGCGCTGTAAAAGACACCTTCCTTCCCGATAATTAGTTCGACAACGGGGTATCCCATGTAAGCAACGTTTCCAAATAGGACTGCATAGAGAAAGACGCTTCTCGTATCTCCGGTTAGCCTAAGAATCTTTGATGAGACTACTCCCATAAGCCAGAGAATCAGATACAAGGCTCCTCCAGCTATTAACAATATTACGGAGTTAGAAAACATCTCGTAAGAGTATTCAAAATTCATCGAATCTACTATCAGAGCAGGAAGAGTTACGTAAAGAACGAATCTGGAAACTCCCTTCGTGAACAGATCGTCAACCAGATTAGTTCTCCTCAATATGAAGCCAATTCCTATCAAGACAAAGAAAGTAAGCACTTTCGAGACGATTTCAGTCATTAAGAGGATTATAAACCAGCATACTAAAGAATCAAACAAGGAGAAGAGATTAGATGGCTATTAACAGCTTGAATTAGGAACAGCGGAGAACAGAGTGATTACATAAATGACTCAGAATTGTGATAAACTAGTCTCGTTAAACATTATGCTTTCCTTTTCGATATCCGGGTTATCCGGCTTCTATTTCGGTCACCAGAAATTAATGATTAAAGGATGCCTATCGGGCAGCCTCAATTCCTAATAAAAGGGGGTTTTTGAATGCGTAAAGCACTATTAGTTCTGCTGGTAGTTCTTGTAAGCGCGGCGTTTATGTTTGCCGTGGATTTTCACATCGGCGTTGTAACCGGAACTGTCTCCCAGTCCGAAGATGACCTTAGAGGCGCCGAAGCGCTGATCAAGAAATATGGAGACGCTGCTTCCGGTGGGATGATCGTACATCTTACCTACCCTGACAACTTCATGTCCGAGCAGGAGACCGTTATCGCACAGATTACCGGTCTCGCAGATGATCCTCTGATGAAGGCTATCATTGTGAACCAGGCTATTCCTGGAACAGTCGAGAGCTTCAGAAGAATCAGGGAAACAAGACCTGATATCATTCTTCTGGCCGGTCTTCCTCACGAAGATCCCCCAATGCTTGCCGATGCAGCCCATCTGTCAGTAAACGCTGACTCGCTGGCACGTGGCTACCTGATAATCTACACGGCCAAGCAGCTGGGCGCCGAGAAGTTTATGCACATCTCATTCCCAAGGCACATGTCTTACGAACTTCTTTCCAAGAGAAGAGACATTATGAGAGCAGCTTGTGAAGAACTCGGTCTCGAGTTCATCGACATGGGTTCGCCGGACCCTGTCAGTGACGTTGGAGTAGCCGGTGCACAGCAGTTCATTCTTGAGAAAGTCCCCGCCTGGCTCGATGAGTATGGAGTAAACACTGCATTCTTCTGTACGAACGATGCCCACACAGAACCTCTTCTCAAGAGAGTTGCCGAACTTGGCGGTTATTTCATCGAAGCCGACCTGCCCTCTCCTTTGATGGGTTATCCCGGATCACTTGGCGTATCCTTTACCGAAGAGGAAACTGGCAACTGGCCAGCAATTCTTGCCAAGGTGGAAGAAGCCGTTGTAGATAAGGGTGGAGCAGGAAGAATGGGAACATGGGCCTACTCGCTTGGTTACACAACAACCGCAGCGCTTGCAGAGCATGCAAAGAATGTCATTGAAGGCAAATGTGAAGTTGACGACTTCGATGCAGTCATGGCTGCTTTTGCTGAATACACACCTGGCGCGGCGTGGAATGGAAGCTATTACGTTGATGCCGATGGAATTGATCAGGAAAATTATCTCTTGATCTATCAGGATACCTACATATTTGGCAAAGGTTACATGGGTATCACTGAAGTGGAGGTTCCTGAGAAATTTCTGAACTTCTAAGCTGAATAACGTCAAGAGGGGGGGCAACCCCCCCTTTTCTTGATTCTTTCTAACCTTCGGTATTTGGGGTGAAGTCATGGACGAAAAGCAATATCTGCTAAGAATGGAGAGCATCAGCAAGGACTTCTTTGGAAATCAAGTTCTTAAAGATGTGACCCTAAGAGTTGGAAAGGGCGAGATCATTGGACTGGTCGGCGAGAACGGAGCTGGTAAGTCCACCTTAATGAATATCCTCTTCGGGTTGTCAGTTATTCACGAGACGGGTGGCTTCCAGGGGAAGATATTTCTTGAAGATAACGAAGTGAATTTTGCCAGTCCATTTGAAGCTATTGAAGCCGGTATTGGAATGGTACACCAAGAGTTCATTCTGATTCCAGGTTTCACTGCAACAGAGAATATTCTTCTGAACAGAGAGTCTACTAATTACAATATCTTTGTTGAGGTTTTTGGAGAAAGACTTCGCACTCTCGATAGAGAAGAGATGCACAAGAGAGCCGTAACTGCAATCGAAAAGCTTGAGGTCCAACTTGATCCAGACATGCTGGTAAGCGAAATGCCGGTTGGCCACAGGCAGTTTACTGAAATTGCAAGAGAGATGGACAGAAAATCGACCAAGCTTCTAGTTCTTGACGAGCCTACTGCAGTTCTCACGGAATCGGAAGCCGACACCATGTTGAAGGCTGCAAGAAAGCTTGCCGACTTAGGCCTGTCGATAATCTTCATAACCCACAGGCTCAGCGAGGTTTTGGAGATAGCTGATCGGCTGATTGTGTTGAGAGACGGCCAGGTGGTTCGTGAGCTGGAGTCATCCAAGACCACTCCGAGAGAGGTTGCTTCTCTTATGGTCGGTAGAGAGATAAAAGACGCTAGTTCTGTGCGTTCAAAGGACAGTGAAGAGTCTGAAATTGTTCTGGACATAAAGGATCTCTGGGTCGACATGCCTGGAGAACAGGTTAACGGCGTCAACCTCCAAGTGCACAAGGGAGAGATTCTCGGAATTGGCGGCCTTGCAGGTCAAGGAAAGCTCGGGATTTCAAACGGAGTGATGGGTCTCTTCCCGGCGGAAGGAGAAGTTCACTATAAAGGTGAGATTCTCCCTCTCAATAATCCTGTTAGCGTTCTGAGCAAAGGAATCGCTTTTGTTTCTGAGGACAGAAGGGGCGTGGGCCTTCTTCTAGACGAACCGATAGATTTGAATATAGTGTTCACTGCGATGCAGATCCAGGGAAGGTTCATCAAGAATTTCCTGGGCGGACTGGTCAAATGGCGAGACGAAAAAGAGATATCGAGGGTTGCAAGAGAATATGTCGATTCTCTGCAAATCAAATGTGTTAGCGAAAAGCAGGAGGCAAAAGAGCTTTCGGGCGGAAATCAACAGAAGGTCTGTCTTGCAAAGGCCTTTGTTCTCGAACCTGATCTTCTTTTTGTTTCTGAGCCCACTAGAGGAATCGATGTCGGTGCAAAAAGCGTAGTCCTTGAGACCCTTAGAAGGCAGAACAGAGAACACGGAACTACAATAATTATGACATCTTCTGAACTTGAAGAGCTCCGTTCAATTTGCGACAGGATTGCCATTGTAAGTGAGGGAAAGATATTCGGAATTCTTCCGCCTACTGCCGATCCGGCCGACTTTGGTCTACTGATGCTGGGTGAACAGGAAGAGGTGAAGTCAGGTGTTTGAGAGTATTGGAAAGCTCATTGAAAAGGCCGGCTGGCCCAGAGTAATAATTGCTCTCTTCCTGCTTTCTATGTTCGTGATAGCTCCTTTTGTCAACATAAGCATCGGGACATCTATCAGCGATACAATCGTCAGATTTGCTATGAACTCTGTCCTTGTTCTTTCGCTAGTTCCAATGGTACAGTCCGGTTGTGGATTGAACTTTGGAATGCAGCTTGGTGTTATTGCTGGATTGATTGGAGCCGTAACCAGTATTGAACTCGGAGTTACTGGCCTTGCGGGATTTCTAACGGCAATAGGAATAGCCATTCCCTTCGCGGCGATACTCGGTTTCTTCTACGGTCTACTCCTGAACAGAGTAAAGGGCGACGAAATGGTAGTTGCAACTTATGTAGGCTTCTCTTCTGTCGCTTTTATGAGCATGATGTGGCTTCTCTTGCCATACAAAAGCCCAAACATGATTTGGGGATATGGCGGTTCGGGGCTGAGGACAACTATCAGCGTTGAAGGATACTGGCTGGGGGTCCTCAATAACTTCCTTAGCGTTCGAATAGGGAATTTCTTTCTCCCGACAGGAACGATCCTTTTCTTCGCTCTGATTGCGCTGCTCGTCTGGTCATTTTTCAAGACAAAACTTGGAACTGCAATGACAGCAGCCGGATCGAACCCTATCTACGCAAAGGCTGCCGGTGTAAATGTTGATAGGATGAGAATCCTCTCAGTTGTGATCTCAACGATAATTGCTGCGGTTGGAATTTTAGTTTATGAGCAGAGTTTTGGATTCATCCAACTTTACATGGCCCCTCTTCTAATGGCATTTCCGGCTGTAGCAGCCCTTTTGCTCGGAGGCGCCTCAGTCTCTAAAGCGTCAATGGGAAATGTAATTGTGGGAGCGTTTCTTTTTCAGGGAATTCTGACAATGACTCCTTCCGTTATGAACAACTTGATTAAGAGTGACATGTCCGAGGTAATAAGAATAATCGTCTCCAACGGTATGATCGTATACGCTTTGACGAGAAGAATGAAGGTGAGAAAATGAAAGATCAGAGCTTAACACACGCAAAGAATCCATTGGTAAGATTTGCCATATCCAATGCGGTTCCAATACTCTTCATAATTCTCCTGATATTCGCTGTACCGTTGTCCGGCTTTTCAACTGATTACCTCCTGAATGAAATCATTTCGAGACTTGGAAGAAATTCTTTCCTTGTCATATCTTTGCTTATACCGGTAATGGCCGGTATGGGTCTGAATTTCGGAATAGTTCTTGGAGCTATGGCAGGTCAGATTGGTCTGATTTTCATGCTTGACTGGGGAGTGGTAGGAATCCCGGGTATTCTTCTTGCGATGCTCGTGGGCACTCCCATTGCAATACTACTCGGACTTCTGGCGGGAACAATTTTGAACCGGGCAAAGGGTAGAGAGATGGTCACTTCTATGATTCTAGGGTTCTTCATCAACGGAATCTATCAGCTGACTATTCTGTACGGAATGGGGAGCGTTATTCCAATCTCAAGCAACAAGTTATTACTTCCCAGAGGTTACGGCGTTAGAAATGCCCTTGACCTCCTAAGCGTTAGAAAAGTGCTTGACAATATGTGGTCGATACAGATCAGCGGAGTCTCGATTCCATTGGGAGTCTTCTCAATTATTGCTGCACTCTGTATCTTCGTTTTCTGGTTCACCAGGACCAAGCTCGGACAAGACATGAGGGCGGTTGGTCAGGACATGCAAGTGGCAGCAACTGCAGGTATAAACGTCGACCGGACAAGAACTCTTTCGATAATTATTTCCACCGTACTCGCCTGTTTCGGTCAGATCATCTTCCTTCAAAATATCGGTACTATTAACACTTACAACTCTCATGATCAGGTCGGAACGTTTGCAATCGCCGCCCTTCTTATCGGTGGCGCTTCTGTCGCCAAAGCTACCATTCCGAATGTCTTCATTGGGATCACTCTCTTCCATCTCACGTTCATTGTAGCTCCAAGAGCTGGGAAAGAGCTGCTCGGTCAGGCTCAAATTGGTGAGTTCTTCCGGGTTTTCGTCTCATACGGAATAATCGCAATCTCACTAGCTCTTTACGCCTGGAGAAGACAGGTCGAGAAAGAGACGGAAAGAAGACAAGCAAAAGCTGCGATAAAGGCGGCAATTGAAGATGGGACGGGAGGGTGATTGTATGAAAAGAAATCTGATTAGAATCGCCCTTGTTGTCGTTCTTATAGCTCTTGGCTTCGGCCTCTATGTACTGGGCAAAGAGCACCAAATTTTTGTCGATAACAAAGACATAGTTATAAATGGGGTCGAATACAAGTCCGAAAACACAATAACGGTCGTTGTCGACAATGTAGATCTTGAGGAAGTGAAAAAGGGAAAGAGAAAGGTCGCATATTCGCCAGGTCCATGGCACAAAATCACTGCAGTTGAAATACTTCCCGATGGTAGCACAAGGGAAGTTGAACGCAAGTTCACCTTGTCTCCGAGAGATGTAGCAGTCGTTAATTTGGTGGCTCTCTTCGAGGTTGAGGAAGAGTGGCTGGCAATACAATGATCTGAAAACAACCTTTGAATTAAGCTCTTCAGAAATCAAGAACGGATTCGGGACTGAACTCTTCAACAGTTCAGTCCCTTTTCTTTTTTTTTGACGAACAACGGGAATTTCTTCTAGCACAACGTCTCAAATTGTCAATAAACCGACCACAGTCGACTTTCGGGAACTCCAGAAGGAAATCGCTTTCGAGATTTCTTTGACAGTCGAACTAATTGTGATATAATGAACATAGTAGAGATAAACTATCGGGTTTAATCTTCAATTGTAGGAGGTTAACTATGAAGAGATTCGAAGACAAGGTTGTAATGATAACGGGTGGCAGTTCTGGAATTGGAGCCGACAGTGCCATCGCGTTCGCAGAAGAGGGAGCAAAAATCATAATAACAGATGTAGATGAAGCAAAGGGAAGAAGCCTAGCCAATCAGATAAACGAAACCGGCGCCACAGCAATATTCATGAAGCACAACGTTGCAAACGCCAAGCAGACAAAGGAAATAATCGACAAGATCGTAGAGAAATTCGGTAGGCTTGATGTCGCATTTAACAACGCCGGAATAGGCGGGCCCTTTCATCCTCTGTCTGAGTACCCTGAAGAGGACTGGGAACGAGTGATTTCGATCAACCTGCTTGGTGTCTTTTACGGAATGAAATATCAGATTCAGCAGATGCTTAAGCAGGGCGGAGGCGCAATTGTAAACAACTCTTCGATACTTGGGAAAGTAGGTTTCAACAATTCCTCCGCTTACGTCGCCGCTAAGCATGCCGTTGTTGGATTGACGAAAGCCGCTGCGCTTGAGTATTCGAGCAAGAACATACGAATCAACGCTGTGAACCCCGCTTTCATCAAGACCCCGCTGCTTGATAATGCAGGCATGAAAGAGGGTACGGAGATGTACGACATGCTCGTTGGATTGCATCCTATTGGCAGACTGGGAAATCCTAGAGAAGTCACTAACGCCGTCTTGTTTCTTTCCAGCGAGGAAGCTTCCTTTGTTCACGGAGAGTCTTTGATGGTAGATGGTGGCTATACTGCAAAATAATCGCTATTGTTCTTGCAGAGGGCGCCATCAGGCGCCCTCTTCTTTTATAATGGAAGGGAGTACTTATCTAAAGGAGAGCTAAATGGAAGAAGCGACTCTTGAGTTCAAAGACCTTGAAAACATGCTTGAACACATAAAATCGGTTTTGACCAGCGTGGGTTTGAATAACCTGAGAGTTAAGTTTCCGGCTGATGTGACAAACATAAATGTTCGGGGAAGCTATGTATATATTAGCGTTTCTCAAGATTATGAAGAACGTGGCACGAAAAGGCGAATAGACCTGAGTATGATCTCTGGAAAGCCAGCCTTTGCCAGGATGGGAAGGCAACTTGCTCTTAAGAACTCTTCTGATCTCATGGGCAAGAAGTGGCTTTTCGAAGGTACTCTCAGCTTCTACAAGCCCCGCGCAAGCTTCTCAATCTGGATAGATACGATCGCGCCGGTCGGCGAGTCGGATATCACCGCACGAAGAAGGGAGATCTATCTCGCTCTAAAAGCGCGGAATGCTTTGAGAATAGAAGAACACGATCTCGGCGAGCTGCCCCCGATAAAGAGGATTGCCGTAATATCATCTTCGACTGCTGCAGGACTCGGTGACTTCTTCTCGAATCTTTCTATTGAATCTCCTTACAAACCCGTTGTTCATCTTTTTGAGTCATATATGCAGGGCAACCGAACCGTCCCTGGAGTTCTTTCCGCTCTGAAGAAGATCGCATCCTGTCCGGTGAAATACGACGTAGTTGTCCTGACTAGAGGTGGCGGCTCTGCGAGCGACTTGATGTACTTTGATAGTCTCGATCTGGGAACTGCAATTTCGGACTTCAACAAGAAGTACTGCCCTGTGCTCAGCGCTATCGGTCACGAAAGAGACTTCACGATTCCGGACTTTGTCGCATGGAAGAGATTCGACACCCCGACGGCAGTAGCTAGAGGGATAAGCGAGCAAGTCGTTGAATATGTATCCTCCTTGGGAGAATTCGCAGATCTTCTGGACGAAGAGATAAACTGGTTATTCCAAAAAGCCTGGAGCGAGACCGATCCCGAAAGGCTAAGGATTATGTCGGACAGGATAGAAGACAATATGGATCGCACTGAGCATTTCTTTGAGGACGGAATTAGGGTTCTGTCAGGTACCATCCTTCACAGGATCGTTAAAGCAGTGAACGAACTTGGATCCTTCAATCCCAGCAGATATCTTCTCTCAATTGAGCGCGCGATGAACGAAATATCAGCAGTTACAGATGGCCTGATGAATCGGGCAGAGACAACCATCCAAAGAAGTCTCCACCACAGCGAAAGTCAATTAGACTATGAGGGATTGAGAAATCAGCTAGACAGACACCTAATGAACGCAAATGGACAGGTCGAGCTTCTCGACAAGGGAATACTTAGACTGTTCGATGACACAATCAACGAGTCAGGTAACGACCTCGACAACCTCTTCAACGAACTAACTCTGCATGGGGGATATGCTGCCTCGCTCCTTTTTGGTGGTGTGGTCTTGAAGAAAGCCGACAGAATTATTAACAGTGTCAGGTTAGTCTCGCCCGGGGACGAAGTTGACTGCATTTTCAAAGATGGTGAAGCAAAAGCTACCATAGATGAAGTGAAATCGGAGGTATGACATGGATGAAAAGACTCTGGAATCAATTCTGAAATTGAAAGAAGATCAGATAAACTCGATGGACTTCAAGAAGCTTCTTGGATACATTAGAGCAATTGATGAGTATTTCCGAAGCAACTCTCAGATCGATGTTGAAATCGCGCTTAAAGCTTACCAGAAGGCGATTCAGCTACTTACAGCAGCCAGGTTACGTTTGATCACCCTCAAAAAAGAAAAGGAGCAGCTTGACCAACAGTACTCTAGTTTTCTGAATTCCATTGAAGCGGAAGAGGTTCTAGAAGAACCTCAAGAGACGTCCACAGAAGGCGAAGATGGAAAACTTCCATTCTGAGAGCCTTCTGCGCGAAATCGCCCTCAAGAACCGCAGCTCTTGTCGTTTCTACAGAGCGGACATCGGCGATTCAGAGAGAATAATCGAATACATCAATTCAGTAGCCGCCGAGTCAGACTACCTAAGCTTTGGAAGAGGCGAGTTAACCATGGGCAGTGAGGATGAAAGACGTGTCATAAGTTCTTTCAATGAGAGAAGCAACTGTCTGATGGCTGTTGCCAAATGTGATCAAAGCATAGTAGGCCTTATCACGATGCAAGGTGGCTCGAGAAAGAGGGTATACCACTGGGCAGAAATAGCTCTTTCCGTGTCAAAAAAGTACTGGGGAATGGGAATTGGAAAAGCACTCGTTGGACTTGCAATTGAACATGCCGAAAAGAACGGGATAACTAGGATCGGTCTCAAAGTCCGTACCGATAACGCTCGGGCTATAACTCTCTACAGAAAGATGGGCTTCGAAAACGAGGGAAGACTCAAGAGATTCATGAAAGTCAACGATCAATATTTCGATTTCTACCAAATGGGACGAGACGTTTGACTATTTCCTTCTGAAAAGAACGAGCAAACCAAAGACAATAAGAACCGCACCGACTACTATCATTGTCCACTGGGAAAGCGATGACGGGATCAGCGCGATCACACCCACGGCAGTCAATATCGCAATTGGGATCAACAAACCGAAATTCCTTCTTCCATCTGCAAGATAGAGCTGCAGCAATCCAAAGGCAGGAGCAAGAACGAAGAGACCCCAACCTCCTTGAGAATAGAAACCAGGAAAGACTACTCCAAGAGTGAGCGCAAGGGCAACGACCAGAAGAATTCCTCCGGGAACAAGCAGGCCGTTGATCCGATTCTTAAAAGCGTTGTACTCCATAATTATGCCCGGGAGCCAGATGAACAAAAGCCAGAAGTTCGACAGGACTGCCGGCACGAAAATGATCACCAATCCAAGCGCAATGACGATCAAACCCAGAAAGATCTGAGACAGTCCACTATCCTTCTTTACATTCTCTTCTTCCATACGAAGACCTCCCTCACCAAATCATCTCACAAATATATTACCTGATAATCCTTGGTGTTACACCTCTGCAATTCAAGAGTCACAGAAGCGTTTGATTTCAGGTTGAGATCACGCCGAGTAGCTGATAGAGCGCAAAAACAGGCAGGAATACGAACACAAGCGACACCAAACTGAACGATGAGATGAAAAGCTCCCTCAGAAAGGTTCACGGTCAAGAAGAGCAAATCAGATTCCAGAGCATCTTGACAAACTATGGTCCACTCTCAAGACTAAACTCCCAACCCCGGAGGAGTACGTCTAGACTCTCTACCGACATATCGCTTAGGCAAAACGGGGCGTTGCTGTTACACGCCCCGTGCAAATCTCCCTCTACGAAGGCCCGCTTTAGATCCTAAATTTCGGCCGAAACTCCTCCTCGAAAGGCGCAAAGGCCTTCTTACTCTGGAGGTAACCCAGTACAATTTCCTTGAAGTTTGGGAATCTGCCTACCTCTTGATCGCTCCGAACTAGCGTTTCCTCTCCCGTAACACCTATAATCTCTCCAGAAGGTATTGCCTGCCCCTTGGGGATTATACGGTGGGCCTCTTTGGCTCCATCTATGGTGTCTGAATAGAGCACTTTCCCCTCGAGTATTACCGCAAAAGAACCGGCAATCTCCTCAAGATCGTAGATTTCATGAGAGGATATTATCATCGTTTTGTTCTCCTGTAGAACGTAATCTCTCAGCACACCCATCACTTCCTGTCTTATCACAGGGTCAAGACTTTGAGTGGGTTCATCGAGGATAAGCAGATCTGCTCCACTGGCAACCGTAAGGGCAATATGGAAAAGAGTTTTCATACCCATCGAATAAGTCTCAACTCTCTCGTTAAGATCGAATTTGTAGTGTACAGCGAAACTGGCGAAAACCTTCTCCTGCCAGCCAGGATAGAGCATTCTCCACATTCTGAGATAATCTTCTCCCAAAAACCTCCTGAAGGTCAGACGATCCTCCGTCATAACTGCTATCTTCTCCTTAATACGAGGGGTAACCTTCTCTCCAAAAACGGCAACTTTTCCACCTTCCGGCGCGATTTCTCCGAATATGCACCTAAGAGTTGTGGTCTTTCCTGCGCCATTTGGTCCGACTATCGCAAAGATGTCTCCCTGTTCTACGTTGAACGAGATATCGTTCAGAACGGGCTTCAACGAGAATGATTTTCTAAGTTTATCTACAGAGACTATCATTTCTGCACTCCTTTCTTGACGAATAGATAATTCGCAATTAACAACACACCAAGCGAAACTGCTCCACTTATCCAAACGTTGCCTTGGTGTGACGGGCTGGCATAGAAGTATGGATTGTTGAACCTGTTTCCGATACCTCCTACTATTAGGTCGGCTATAAGCACGAGAAATGGAATCCCGAAGTTGTCTAGACCGGCCGTCACACTTATCATTGAAACCGCGTAATAAGCAGTAGAAAAACTTATGGAACCGATCACCATTGAAAGCCAGTAAACATTCATCGATGAGATTAGGTGAGCACCGAACAACGCCATCCCAATCACCTGTGTCACAACACTCAACGCAATGAGAAAGAGATACGATATCCAGAATAGCTCCTGTCTCGAGTAAGGAAGAGCCAGCAGAGAGCCCAGCCTCTTATGCTGAATATCTGATGGGAGAAGACTCGTGGCTAGCAGAAAGAGAAATATCATCCTCACCGGATAGAAGGGGATCAACAATCCAAGGGAAAAGACGGCTATCCTCCCGGCCTTTTCACTGAACTCCTTCATGAAATAAGCTTCAATCTTTTCAGTCATTCTTCCATACCTCCTCTAGCAAAACCTTCGCCATCTGCAGATCTATAGCATTTTTCTTCAATTCCTTTACAGTATCAGAAATCGTGTTCATAACTTCTCTGTTTATCGAATGTGCCATCTTCACAAAATAGCCTACCCCATGTTCTGCCTCCACTAACCCTTCGAACTGCAGCCTTTCGAGTGATCTGATTACTGTGTTCATATTCACTCCGAACATCTCGGCCATCTCCCTTACCGGGGGCAACTGGTCGCCGTTTTCCAGACGTCCGAGCATTATCTCCCTTTTGACTATGTTCATAATTTGCATGTAGGCCGGAACGCCATCGTGTTTATCGATTTTTCCAAACATTACATCACTTCTTTCAATACTTCTCAGTAACGACGCTCACCCTGCCAGAGGTAATCAATTCAAAGCCACCACTATCGGTGGGCATCATTAGATTGAGCGATCCCCCGATACCCGACACGTTCACATGCCGGCTCCCAATCCACGAATCGCTGAATTTTATTCTACCGTTCACCACGGTTCCATGAATCGAAAGGTTCTCGATTTTCGACGCCTCCATAGAGAAGGCCAGTGATACCCCGTTCTGGACAGAGAACTTCTCGGCTTCTACACTTCCCACAAAGGACAGCGATGTCGCTCTCTCTATTGTAATTTCTGGAGCTCTTAGAGTTCCCGTTATTGAAAGAGATGTTCCCTCAATCGAAATAGCCTTGCTTGCCAAAACTTCTCCATTGATCTCTCCTGAGGTAGTCTCGATTCTCATGTCGTCAACATTCACTCTATCGCTCAGCCTCAAGAAAACCGTATCAAACTCCAATCTCTCGATTTTTGAAAGTGTCCCCACTGTTATATGGGCCGTTGAGTTTTCCATATCATTGGGCATCGAGATCTCCAGTTTTCCTCCGTAGCTCTTGACATTTAGCTCAGAGGGGATAAATATCCTATCTGAGTTTTCGTCGAAACTAATCTCAAAACCGAGTCCCTTGACTATGATTTCTTTTGCTCCATCCACGTACTTATCAGGCATATAAGTCTTATGATTTGAGTTCTTCCTGACATATCTGCTTTCGTTATCTCCATAGTATTCATAACCATCGTTCTCAATCCAGTTGAACCATTGAAGAATCGATGGCGAGTCTATGAAACCTAGAGGCCAGTTGAGGAAACTCGATCCGATTCCATTTATAACGGTCAGGGCAACCACGGGAATAACTAGAAACATCACCCCGAGAGTTATAAGCAACCATTTGAACTTCTTCAGACTTAGTGCGATCACCACAATTCCAGCGATCGCAAGGAGAATCTTGACCGCTACGAAAGGTATCAGTAACGCAAATAAACCAAGCCCTCCCGCAACAACCAGCTTAATGATCGAAGGATATTTCTTATTCACCTGCACACCTCCATATTCCTATAGTGTTCTATTCAATTAGAACACTGGTTATGTATATTGTCAAGTACTACTTCGAAAGACTTTTTTATAATTTCTTCTCCCATGGACTACCTTTGAATCAGCAAGGAGTTACATAGATTCGTTCCAGAAACGTGGTTCGGGGTCGGAGGTTGGGGGTTGGTCAGGAGCAAATAATTACTTGAGAGTTCCAAGTTGTTAGTTGCATGAACCGAGGACCGGGGTAGGGGATTACGGGTTGGGGTTTCGAAAGAGAAGCAAATCAGTTGCAGAATGAATTACATGAACAAGAAACAATACTGAGGGGGACAGACAACGATAAACCTGTCTGTCCCCAACTTTTGTCGCACGAGAAGATCGAGATTCTGACTAGGAGCATTGTCAGAATGACGACATGCGGTGTTTCTGAATGAACAAAAGCCGTCATCCCGGACTTGATCCGGGATCTGGGCTTTGAGAACGATCGGGGTTGGCGTTAGCAGGTTGGAGTTTGAAAGAGCAAATCAAGATCGGTTCACCGTTGAACGGTTCTCCGTTCTCCGAAAAGAACCTGTTCTTCGTTCCAGAGCGAGGATCTGTTCTTCGTTCTTGGTCAAGCCCATGATTAGAGAGAGTTTAGACTCAACCGGTCACGAAGAACGTCCCTGATCGGTTAACTCTCTTCTGGTTCTCTAGCTTGCAACTGATCTCCACAGCTTAAAGCAGCTTCTAGATGCGAGATCCAGTGCAGACCCCCTGAACAGGAGCACTTCAGGGCAGGCGCTACGCGATGACAATTTAAGATGACTGTGCAGTTCTCTTGTAGGGGCGAACGGCCGTTCGCCCGAAAAAGGTCCTGGTTGGAATTTCTGCCTTTTACGCGAAAAATGGGACAGACATGAGGAGAATTGTCAGTCCCTATTTCCGCTCTCATCTTCTCGTGAGCGAAGCGAACGTCTCCGACGTGCTCTTTCTCGGTTTTTACAGCGACCAGCAGAGTTTCGTTCTTAAGCGTTCAGCAACTCCTAGCCCGCGAAGCGGAACTGGCCACCGAAGGTGACTGGCCTCTGCCGTAGGCAGAGACTGGTCAGGCGGAGCCTGACTGGCCTGCGCAGCAGCATCACTTCTGCCCTTAATCTCGGAGAACGGAGAACCGCTGACGGTTGACCCGAGACTTTTCCTGAGAAGCAGCATCTCTCTCGAAATTCTTCTCATTTCTGATTGAATTTGCAGGTTCTCTATTATGCTAAACTTATTTATATAGCTAAGGAGGGGGAGTTCTTATGATTACTAGAAAGGAAGGCAGGGCCTTCTTAAGCAACAAGGTCTGGGAAGAGACTGATAGGGAAGTTCGTAAGACAGATCAGATGGAGGGAAAGCCTCAGCCTCCACTGGAAAAGAGCACTGAGGGATTTGATCTCATAAAGCTCCCCGATCCCAACGCCACTAATCTACTTATGAAAGATTTAAGAGAAGTCATCTTCTCGAGGGAGAGCAGGAGGGTTTACTCGGATGAGAAGATATCCCTTGAATCTCTTTCATTTCTTCTCTGGTCTTCGCAGGGGGTAAAAGGAGTATTGAAGAACAACTACGCGACGCTGAGAACTGTTCCATCTGCAGGCGCGCGACATCCATTCGAGACATACATCTTCGTTAGATTGGTAAAAGGATTGAAGAAGGGTTTGTATCGTTACGTTGCTCTTTCACATTCTCTGATTCTTCTGAAGGAAGGAGACTTCGCAAACGAAGTCGCCCTTGCCGCTTTAGGTCAGAAGTTTGTTGGACATTGCGCTGTCACTTTCGTTTGGTCCGTTATACCGTATAGAACGGAATGGAGATACGATCTGACTTCTTATAAACCGATTCTCCTGGATGCGGGACACATATGCCAAAATCTATATTTGGCCTGTGAGGCCCTTAATCTGGGCACTTGCGCTATCGCTGCCTATGACCAGACCAGAATCGACAAATTGATTGGTCTTGACGGCAGTGATGAGTTCGCTATCTACATGGCTCCAGTCGGAAAACCGAAGAGGTATTGAGATGAGCGTTTCCGAACACGAACTGGCACTTCTCGAGATGATTTACAGGAAGGTTCAAGGCAGAGAGAAGAGGTATTTTTCGGTAGATGATCTGATTAGAGAGAGCGGGTCTTGTCCTGATGAGCTCAACGAAGCTCTGAGATCTCTTACTGAAGAGGAACTGATCGAGATCAAGCCATTTAGAATGGGAAGGATTACTCACAAAGGCATTATGGAGGTAGAAGGCAACGGGATCCCTGAAAAGGATAAGGCAAGACAGCAGGTTTTCGCCAGAATAAACGAGCTGACCTCAGGTGACCCGGATGTATATTTGAGTATAGATGCTCTCGCGGGAGAGCTTAATATGATGAGATATGAACTCTTCGATATCTTGAACTTTCTTCAGGGTGAGGGATTGGTGAGGATTCTTTCAAGAATGTCTGTCGCAATTACAAACAGAGACTAAAGAAAAGAAGCCAGTTTCCTGGCTTCTGTTTTGGGGATGATGAAAAGGGCGTCTTGCTTTTCAATATAGGAGCCCGATTCACTATCGCTTTACCGGAGTAGCTTGCTTTGCTATTCAGGCTCCTCTTTCCTTCTTGCTTGATCTACATCTGTGTACGGGGATCACATCTATGTGAAACATCTATCGCTCTTCGAAACAAATATAGAGCCTGTAGATTAGAGAAGAATTAGACCTGGATTAGAGTTTTTTAATCTTTGAAGGAAGCTTGATCTTGAAGGTAGATCCTTCTCCAGGGGTACTGTCCACAGATATGAGGCCTTCATGAGCCTTGACAATTTCCCGGGCGATAGATAAACCTAAACCTGTTCCCCTCGTCTGCGACCTTGCCTTATCAACTCTGTAGAATCTGTCGAAGATTCTGTCGATCTCCTCGGACTGTATACCAATACCGTTATCTTCAACAATTATCTCTATCTTTCCTGGCGAATGATTGCTGGCCGCAGCTATTCGAACTATGCCACCGTTCGGAGTATATTTTATTGCATTGTCAACAAGATTAAAAAGTGCTCTTGAAAGATGCTTCCGATTACCTGTTATCTCCAGGTCATCTTGGCAGTCCTTCACTATTTCAATATTCTTTTCCTCCGCAAGCACTTTGATCGTGTCAAGTACATCATCGATCATGACACTTGCCGGAAAGACATCAAAATCCCCTTTTGGAAAGCTATTCTCGAGGCGGGTAATTATCAGAAGGTCATCGATAATAGAGGCTAATCGAACGATTTCGTTCTCAATCTGGACAAGAGCGTTCACGTATTCATCGGATTCTCTATCTCTGTTAAGTGTTACGTCTACTATACTTCGAATCGCTGTCAAAGGTGTTCTCAGCTCATGAGCCGCATCTGAAGTAAACTGCCTCTGCTTCTTGACCGACTCCTCAAGCCTCGCGAGCATCCCATCAAAAGTACTCGCAAGATGACCGAGTTCATCGTTGGGCAGAGTCAGGTTCAATCTTTTGTCGAGCTTCTCCACGCTTACCTCTTCAGCGAGAAGCGTTATTCTTTCGACTGGTTCAAGGGACTTCTTTGCCATATAGAAGCCGCCCAGCACCGCCAAAATAATTATTGTCGGACCAATGACCATCATCAGTCGAGACAGGCGAAACAGTGCCACTCTTACACTTGACAGAGACTCACCTACCTGAATCCATCCCCACTGACCTATCTGCAAAGTAAAGATTCTCCACACACCCACCGAGGTCGAGACACTTGCGAACTGCCTGTCGGAGAGGTCAATCGAGGCTTTAAGTATTCCAAAGGGTCCAAATCCCTCGACTATGTCCCCCGAACTGTCCATCAGCCTTACTGCGAAACCTTCAGCAAGCAACCGGTTGGTTAGAGACTCCATTTCAACGGTCTTCCTGAATAACGGATAGTCCTGGATTATTTCAATATTCCCCAGGAGCTGTGAAGAGACGATTCTCAGTGATGAATCGGCTTCACTATGAAGCTGTGCGCTTAGAATAGTGTATATGGAAACACTAAATGCAAAGAGAATAACTCCAAGAAAGAGAACATACCAAAGTGTAAGCTTGATTCTTATAGGGACAATCTTCTTCATCGTATCAGCCCAGCCTGTAACCGAAGCCTCTCACCGTATTGATGAGCTTTGTTGGAAATGGATCATCTATCTTCCTCCTCAAATATCTTATATAGACATCGACGACATTTGAGTCACTGAAGAAGTCCTGATCCCATACGCTTTCCGCAATCTGCGTCCGACTCAGTACCTGGTGAGAGTTTCTGGCCAGATATTCCAGAAGACGGTATTCCTTCGGCGAGAGTTCTATCTCAACATCGCCTCTCCTGACAGTATGAGAAACTGTATCTATCGAAAGATCACTGACCCTTAGAACTCGTTCGAAAGTCTCACGTGGTCTCCTGAGCAGTGCGTTTATCCTTGCAAGCAACTCCTTGAAGGCAAAGGGTTTTACAAGATAGTCATCGGCTCCGGTATTGAGCCCCTTTACTCTCTCATCAACAGAGTCAAGAGCAGTGAGCATCAGAACAGGCGTGTAGTTACCGCTCGCTCTCAGTTCACTGCAGACTTCATAGCCGTTCTTACCGGGAAGAAGTATGTCAAGTACTATCACATCGTACTGACTAGATGAAGCGAGCATAATCGCTTCATTTCCATCCTTCGCGGCATCGACGAAAAAACCCTCTTCTTTCAAACCTTTCTGAAGAAAAGTAGAGATCGTAGCTTCATCTTCAACTATCAGGATTCTCAGAAAGACACCTCCAAGATAGAGAAACCGGAGGGTCACCCCTCCGGTCAATTCTAGCATCCCAAATCTTTATGTTGGAGTTACTAGTATATCCAGTTCTTTTCCACTTCCTCCGGAGCATTCTCTATCATGTATTCTGAGAGCTGTGCAAGCCATTCCTGTAAAGCAAGTGCTTTCTCTGGATTGGCCGGGCTCCATCCCTTCCATCCATGACCCTGATTTGCACCGAAGTCAAACGTCATGTCGGAGACTGGATTTTCCATTTTCTCCATGGCTGCCTTCAAGAGATAAACGGCCTCATTTAGATAGTAGTTGTCCATATCGCCTACTGTAACGTGAACGTCTCCGGCGATTTTTGGACCTATCTCTTCCCAGTTTTCCTGAAGAATGTAGTTTAGATCGAAGTTTTCCTTCCAGTATTCGGCAACATCCTTGTTTATTTCGCCGGTTAGCTGGTCCCATATTGGCTGAGGAAATCCGTCGGCTCCCAGAGGACTATATGTGGATTCCCAAACGGACCACTGCCCACCAGATCTGTTGCTTGGTCCGGCAGCCATTTCGAAGTAGTTCTCCTGCTTTACGGTGAATCTGATGTTTCCGTGAGTGTCTCTCGCGCTAGGTCTTTCCGTCTTCACCCAGCCGAAGTCAGAGTAGTACGCATTGTCATCATTGTAGATATTGATTAGCTGGTAATAGTTGAAATCAACACCATCTGGATACCAAACATAAGTTCTTCCGAAGATGTCAGGGTAGAAGACCTTCATCGCAAGGGTCTCCCATCCACCAGTAGAACCACCTGCCAGGATTCTCGCCCATTTCTCAGGGATCATCCTGAACTGGCTTTCCAGGTATGGGATCAGCTCTTCAGTAATTGCAGTTCCATAAGGACCTGAATTGACGGAGTCAACTGAATATGCAGTATCGTAGTAGGGTGTCGCATCCCTTATAGATACGGCAATGAATCTCGCATTTCCGTCTTCTGTCCAGAATTTGTAGACATCGTTGTTAACTCTGAAACCTACCGGCGCGGATCCACCGGGGAAATGACCCTGATAGTAGATCACTGGATAGTAAACACCGGGATTGTCATAATAGCCTTCGGGTAGAAGAACATTCGCTCCTATGTACATGTCCTTGCCCCAGAATTCCGATGCGACCTCACTCTTGATCTTTATGAACTTCACCCATTCACTGTCAGTGTAGTTACCTTGCTGGAGAACCATGCCTGGCTCAAGCTCATAGTCGGGCATAATTACTTCACTGATTGCAAGTTCGACTGTTCCAGGGTTTGCAGGATCAAGATACACTTTCTTTGTCTTGCTTGTAGCATTACCAACAGATTCCCAGAACCACTGACCGTCACCTGTATCATCATGCATCAATACGGTGTGACCGTCGGCCCTGTTGAACGTTGTATAGACATTAACCAGAGCCTGAATGAAATAATCTCCCGCGGGAAGATCAGACAGTTCAATAGGGTACCCAACAACTGCCATATCTCCCTCAGAAATCGTGACTACGGATTCTGAGGACATTTCGAATACATCTTTTCCCCAGAAAGGAACACCTCTAACATCTGTCTGTGCAACTGGTTCTCTCGAAGAATCCTTGCTGACAATGACGAAGACTCGCCCGTTGATTGGCGTCTCGAGGCCGAGCGAGGCTACTGTGTCCAGCGCTTCCTGGCTAATTGTCACTTCGAATGTCAAAGAAAGGGCCGTGATTCCAACAAAAAAGATTACAATAAGAGTCAAAATACTCTTTTTAACCATATTTCCCACCTCCATAGAATCGTGAGCTATTGTCAAATAAGATATTCGGATTCGCTAACTATATAAGCCAAGATGGCTAAGAACACATATTGGGATGAATGCTTGGGATGCTAGATTTTCAAGAAGTATAGAATTAGAAGGAAGGACGACGAGCGCGGAGAGATAGGTTTGAGCTTTCCACTGAGGGAAGACTCATATCATGAGAGTAGTGTGACTTCGGAAATTCGCATTTTACAAGAAGAAACTGGCTAAATTCCATTATTTACCTCCTCATCCTCCAGATCTCTGTCAGGTGCGTCTTCGTTATTATACACTGCCTGAGGTACTGTCAGAACACTATGCGCGTTTATTTACATCATCGTCTGTTTTCCGTTGCTTTACTCGCCTTTACCCTTACATTCATTGCCTTCTTCCATGACAAAAGCTGTCAAAGTCTTTGAAGTCGATATAGTCGCGAACTCTCTGAAGAGAAGCCCAGATGAAATCCTCGAAAAGCTTCGCATCATCTTCGCTGTTCAGTTCCTCAACAACATCTTCTTGCTCCGATGGACGTGTAGCGATGTACCGACTCCCTACTGCCCTGTAATTTGAGTAGAGATTGAAATTGAAAATCCCATTTTCCTTTGATCTGTAATACACTGCTAACACCTCCTGTGCTTCAGAACAATTATATCATCCTGTGTAACAAGCGTGGTTGGGCGCTGCAGGTAGGGGGTAGGAAAGAGCAAGGGAACTGGTTATGCGTTGGAGGGTTATCCGTTCTCCGAAAAGTCGGAGCAATCGAAAAAGAGCATTTTCGAGACGTTCGATGCGCTCACGAGAAGATCGAGATCCTGACCAGAAGCATTGTCAGGATGACACGAAGTAAAAAAGCTGTCATCCCGATATGAAACTGATCGGGATCTGGTTCTTTGAAAAACAGTTCCGAAAACCTGCTGAATACTTTGAAGAACCAACAAAGCGAAAATAAGGACTAGCCTGCTTGTTAAGGGTTGATTTACGCCTAAGAACGAGGATCCGTTGAACGCTGCAAAAGATGGTTCGCCGTTGACCGTTCAAGATCATGAACTCGTTCACCGATAGGATCGGTCTAAAAGCAGCTTCTGAGCAGAAGCGTTGTCAGAATGACCGAAAGCAAGAAAAGATTATCATCTCGTAGAGCTTGCCCTGAAGAGCTTGACCCAATATGCACCTGTTTGGGGTCTCCTGTTCATGGGCATCCCGTAGTGGTTCTGTATGGGATCTCGCTCCTAAGAACTGCTGTACGCTTAAGAACGAAAACCCGCTTATCCCGCTGACATAGAGATCATCTCTACTCCCTTCTCGGTCATCCCGTAATGCTCTTGTACGGGATCTCGCTCCTAAGAACTGCTGTACGCTTAAGAACGAAGACCAGCTGATCGCTGCTGAAGAGAACGTTGTCCATAGACATGAGACCCTTCCTGCGAAGCAGCATCACTTCTTGCTTCTAAGGTACTTCGTCATCGCAATGATCTTATGTGAAAGGTCCTCGATTCGGTTACTCAGTGATGAAAAGTCCTGTTCAGTCAGGTATCCAATCTCCCTTGCAATATACAGTTGAGTTGCCAATTCATAGAGCGACCCTCTGGCAACACTCAGGAAGTTAATGAAATCCTTCGCTGATGAACGACCCTTCCCTTCCGCAATATTAGAAGGAACAGAAATCGCAGCTCTTCGAATTTGGTCGGTTAGACTATAGACCTCTTTCTTAGGAAACTTCTCTGTGAGAATGTAGACATCCTTTGCAAGCTCAACACCAAGCTTCCAGATATTAAGCCTTTCGATCTCCATCAAGTATCCTCCTCAAAATAACCTGAGGATAATATATCATCAGAAGATGAACCCTTCAAGTATTCTTGTTGTTATCATTCTCTTTTGTGCTTCAGCTTCCTGGCGCGAAAGCGACAGCATCACTTCCCACCGAAGGTGACTGGCCTCTGCCGGAGGCAGAGACTGGCCAGGCGCAGCCTGACTGGCCTGCGCAGCAGCATCACTTCTGCTCTTAATCTCGGAGAACGGAGGACCGTTGACGGTGGACCTGATAAGGCCTCCTGCCGAAGGCAGCCTTGCGTCTACTGTTTCATTGGATTACTTCCTCGTCGAGGTAGTTTAAAGATCAAATAGAGCACAAGTACCTAATGGCAAAAGACTGTATAATTCAGTGTGAGGTGATCGAATGAAGATTGATCTTAGATGCATCCCCTGCAATATTAACAGCCTTCTTCGAATTCTCGACCAAAATCATGCTGGAGAGGAAGAAAGGAAGCAGGTAGTCAGGGATTTTCTCAAGGGCGTTGTGGAGATGGACTGGTCGGACACTCCAATAGATATCGGAAGAAAGGTAGGCGAGGCTCTGGAACCTTTGTTTGGCGATCATGACGCCTTCAGGGAAATCAAGAAGCTTTCCAACAAGAATCTCATGGAGATCTACGAAGACCTTAAGGCAGAGCTGCTAACTTTGGACGATCCTCTGATTGGCGCGCTTAAGCTCTCAGTTGCGGGAAACATCATAGATGTCGCTCCCGGCCACAAGATCGATATCCATACTACAATGAGTGAAGCTCTATCGAAGCCATTTGCAATAGATGATCTTAAAGAACTGGCAGATAGAATCCGAAGGGCGGACTCTCTGTTGATCGTTGGGGACAACTGCGGAGAGGCCGTTCTCGATAAACTCCTGCTAGATATTGCAGGTGTTCCCAACAGTTATTTTTCCGTCAGAACAAAGCCGGCGCTAAATGATATTACGATGGAAGAGGCTCTCGAGATAGGTACGAACGAAGTTGCAACGATTCTCGACTCGGGTGCAGATGCACCTGGTGCTCAAGAAAAGACAATGAAGAGTGATTTTTTCGATGTCTATTCAAGGGCCGATGTAGTAATCTCTAAAGGACAGGGCAATCTAGAAGGTTTGAGCTCGGCAAGGCGTGAGATCTTCTTCTTGCTCATGGCCAAGTGTGAGGTAATTGGCGGTTTTCTTGGGGTTCCGAAGGGTTCGTTCGTTGCCTACAAAAAGGCAGAATCGAGGGGATAGAATGGAGCTTTTCAAAGACTTTCCCGTTCTTGTTGTCGATGATGATTTACGTTCTGAAAATACCGGTGGAAGAGCTACAAGAGAGATTGTCAAAGAGCTTCAGAAGAGAGGCTTTTCGGTCATAGAATCTTACTCGGGCTACGACTGTAGAATCGAGTTCATGTCTCATTCGAATGTCAGCTGTGTTTTGCTCGATTGGGATCTCGTAATAAAACCAGACGCAGAGTTTCTGGGACCTGGCGAGATTATCGAGATAATCCGTGGTAGAAATATGCTCATTCCAATCTTTCTTATGACAGAGAAACTGAAAGTAATGGAGATTCCTCTTGAAATAGTCAGTCAGATCGATGGCTATGTCTGGAAGCTCGAAGATAGTCCGTCTTTCATTGCGGGAAGAATAGAGGAAGCAACTGAGCGCTACATGGACGAACTACAGCCTCCCTTTCTAAGAGAGCTCATAAGATACGTAGATGAATTCAAGTATTCATGGCACACCCCCGGCCACAGCGGTGGAGAGGCTTTCTTGAAGTCATCTACCGGGAAGATCTTCCATAACTTCTTCGGCGAGAATATTTTCAGGAGCGACTTGTCTGTTTCGGTGCCGGAACTCGGATCGCTCCTTGAGCACACCGAAGCTATTGGAGAATCAGAAAAGTCAGCGGCCAAGATTTTCGGTTCCGACGAGACATACTTTGTGACGAACGGTACCTCCACATCCAACAAGATCGTATTTCATTACTGCGTGACCCCGGGAGACATCGTTCTGATAGATAGAAACTGTCACAAGTCGATTATGCATTCAATAATAATGACGGGCGCAATTCCGATTTATCTTACTCCCAGCAGGAACTCGCTCGGAATAATAGGACCTATTCATGAAGAGAATTTTGAATGGAGCGAGATAGAAAAAGCGATAAAGGAAAGTCCTCTGGTAGAAGACAAAGAGAACTTCAAAATAAAGCTGGCCGTCGTTACAAATTCAACTTACGACGGTCTCTGCTACAATGCAAAGACAATCCTGGACGGGCTTGAGAAAGTGGTAGATTTCGTGCTCTTCGATGAGGCGTGGTATGCGTATGCGAAATTCCACCAGATGTATCTCGGCCGCTTCGGCATGTCGCCAGATATAGACAGGGAGAAGTCCCCGGTTGTCTTCTCTACTCATTCCACCCACAAGCTTCTTGCTGCCTTTTCTCAGGGTTCAATGATTCATGTCAAGGACGGGAGAAAGAGGGTTGATCACGGGAGATTCAACGAAGCATACATGATGCATATGTCAACTTCTCCCCAGTACGCAATAATCGCCTCGCTGGACGTGGCGGCAAAAATGATGGCCGGCAACGCCGGCAGATTCCTGATAGATGAAACTATACAGGAGGCAATTATCTTCAGAAAGAAGATGAAGCATCTAAAAAAAGAGATCGAGCTAAAGGAAACCGAACGAAAGAGAAGATGGTGGCTGGAAATATGGCAACCGGAAAAGGTCTCAATTGAGACAGAAGACGGGAAAAGAGAAACCTTCGATCTCGAAGATATCGATGAATCTATTCTCAAGGACAGACCAGACTGCTGGTATCTCAAAGCAAACGAAGACTGGCACGGATTCGGAAAGCTCGAAAACGACTACGTTCTCTTAGACCCTGTGAAAGTTACTGTTATGACCCCTGGAATAACAAGACAGGGGCGAATGAGAAACTGGGGTATTCCCGCAACGATAGTCACTACCTTCCTTAGAGACAGAGGGATAGTCGTTGAGAAATCCGGTCATTACTCATTCCTCATACTCTTTTCACTCGGACTGACAAAGGGAAAATCCGGAACACTGCTAGCAGAGCTTTTCACTTTCAAGAAGCTATTCGATGAAGACGCTCCTCTGGATGATGTATTTCCGGATATCGTGAGAGAGTTTCCCAAGAAGTATGCAAAGATGACTCTTCAGGAGCTCTGCAAACAGATGCATGAATACCTCAGGAAGGTGAGAATTACGAAGGTCCTCAAGGACGTTTATTCGCATAATCCCGAACAGGTAATGCTTCCTTCAAAGGCATACTCGGAACTCGTCAATGGAAATACTGAGCTAGTGAGAATCCGCGAACTCCAAAACAGAATCTCGGCCGTCATGGTCGTTCCGTATCCTCCCGGAATACCAGTGATAATGCCCGGTGAGAGATATACAGACGAAACAAAGCGTATTGTTGAGTATCTCAATCTCTCCGAGGAGTTCGACAACAAGTTCCCCGGGTTCGAGAATGAGATGCACGGCTTAAAAATGAAGATAGACAGCAACAACAAGAAGAGATACTACACCTACTGCTTGAAGGAGATCGAACAGCCAGAAAGCGAATAGAAGTAAGAATCACTCTGAGTTGTTGGTGTGAACGAGTAAAACCCAGACTATGATGCTATAATCCTCTTTATCACTGATCATGAAGGGATTTGTATGTTCCTTGCATTTCTGCCTGCTGTCTTCTTCGGATGGACTCTCGGAAGGAACGATGCGGCAAATATTTATGGTACTACCGTAACGAGCGGAATTTTGAAATATAGATCAGCAGCTTTGATCTCAAGCTTCGCCGTGCTGACGGGCGCAATAGTCGGCGGCGCGGGCGGAATGGAGACTCTTTCAAGCCTGAGTTCTCACACACTTCTATCTGCTTCAGTAAATGCCGCTGCTGCAGGAATATCCGTCCTCCTTCTTAATAGACTGGGATTGCCAGTTTCCTCTTCCCAGGCAGTTGTAGGCTCCGTAATTGGAATTGGCTTACTTGAAGGCGGCGTGGATTGGCTTATCGTGTTGAAGATCGCGGCCTGCTGGATAACAACTCCTCTGGGCGCTGCAATTGCAGCTTTCCTTCTTTATCGACTGGTTGGTTCTGCTTTCAGAATGATCCATTCAATTCAGATACAGGATCTTATCCTAAAAGCACTTGCCATAATTATCGGAGGCTTCGGTTCATTTGCTCTTGGCGCGAACAATGTCGCCAACATTACAGGGACCTTCGCGGACATTATCGGAATCGACAAGGCCGTTCTAATTGGAGGCCTAAGCATTTCAGCAGGTGCAGTAATGTTAAGCAAGAGAGTCATGTACACAATCGGAACGAGGATAGTCGCACTTGAATCTTTTGCATCTGTTATAGCTCTTCTAGCTCAATCACTTACTGTTCTGGTATACGCCTTCATTGGCGTCCCAGTTTCCGTTTCACAGGCAATTGTGGGAGCGGTCATAGGAGTCGGTCTTGCAAGAGGATCCAAAAACTTCGATGCAAGGCTCATCAGGAGAATTCTCTTAGGCTGGGTATCTACACCTGTCATCTCGGGGCTGATCTCACTTGCTCTCTATATAGCAGTTACTTCATTGGCGACGCACTTCGGAAAGTAGAGGCCTGCCAAGCATGCGTAGCCCAACTTCCGAAAGACGAAGTGCAGAAGAGCTTATGCGTTCAAGAAAACTACTGAACCTCGGAATTCGAGACCGCCTTTCGATTTTCTTAAACGATGATGCTCTCTTGCTATCCTATGGACAGAAGTCACTCCGAGACTTTTCGTTCAGAGCATGCTTCTAATTTCCTAGAAAAGAGCCTTCGGATCTTTCGTTGAGATTCATTAGATGGTCCTCAGAATCTCAATATGTACGTTCTTTCGCTCTTCGCCTCAACTTGTGCCTCACTATTGATGGCCTTCGCCATAAGGTACATATGGGAGAGCACAACGCCTAGATCAATTGCGATTACCTCTTCATAAATCAAAGGGATTTTCTTCCATCCGTGAACCGCAATTTCGTTCTTGCCCAAGATTTCGAACTTCCAAGGCTGTCGATTGAACGACGAGGGCGCCATCCTACCCGCGTTCACAATGTCTTTTATCCTGCTGTCTACGTACTCTTCTCTACCAAACACAACCTCTTCAAAGGGCTTTCTATTGGCCTCTCTGTATAAGAAACGTGATGCTCTCTCAACGATATCCTCATTACCATTGGCCTGAAAGCCCACGATAATCATAGATAGATAATTGGGCAGACGAGCCCAGCTTGTAGAGAATCCCTTCAGAGTTAAGTTAAGGACTATTTGCTCACCTTCGAAACCGTACTTGACCAGCTTTGGCGTCGTGAATTCTTTGAGTTTCGCCAGTACAATTCCCGAACCTGAAGGGAACTGCGGCGTGAAATACCACTGCAAAGGCACATCTGAGTTTATTGGAATAATGTCTCCAAGAGCAAGATCCACCTCTTTCATCTGCTCAGGAGACAGCTGTTTTTCCAGGAACTTTCTCTGAGTTACTCTTTGGCCTATAGCATTCATGATCTCCTGCTTGCTTAACATTCAATCACCTCTTTACTATATTCTATATAATTTGACAATAAAACTCAAGATTAGTCTCCTGAGTGGTCTTAAAGATGGAAGGAGTTGCTCAAAGTGAGTACATGGCCTTTTTGAAAACAATCTGACAATTTGCCTTTCTAGAATGGGACACTACAGGGAGAAGAGAATTCACTTGATGGGCAAAATAAAAGCTGAGGACTAACCTCAGCTCCTAAAAACCGATGAATCACTCTATATTATAATCCTTCCAGTAACTCCCTGGCCCACTCTTTTGCAGTTTCAACATATTCATCCAGCCTGGAAGAAGGTGATTCGAAATCGCTCTCCTGTATCACATCATTGCCCTTCAATTCCTTCTTGAGATTCTCAAAGGCTGCACCGATCATTCCATCATGTGTACAGAAAAGAGCTATCTTCTTTCCCTCCAGCTTGTTCTCTTCAAGAAATGTACCGATAGGCGGTGCATAAGTGAGTGCCCATACGGGACTGCCGATGATTATCAGATCGTATTTGTCAGGGTCAATGTTATATGGCTCAAGTTCAGGCTTGTTGTTCATAGTGACCGATTCGCTTCCCCAGACGTGTTCCTTGTCAGGATCGTATCCCGGAGTGGTCTCTATTTGCTCGGGATTCTCAACGTGGTGATAGTAGGTTCGAGAGAATTCTCCCGCAGGTACCAGCCGCAGAAGGTCAGCATCTATTGAAGAGGCCATAGCCTCTGCAAGAGCTCTTGTACTTTCATCGTATGAGAAATAAACAACAATTGACTTCATTCTATTACCTCCCTTCAATGCTATTATAGCTTGACTTACAGGCGAAATGAAGCTATCTCGACAAAGGAATCTACTACTCTCTTCCTGAACCAATGAATCTAGAAAGCATTCTGCAAACTCCTACTGGCGATGAGTTTTCAAGATTTGTGACTCTCTTCAGAAGAGACTTGTGTCAAGGAGATAATACGAATCGTTTCTACACAATTAGCAGAAGTTGTGTATCCTGAGGAATCGTAAGCAGTCTGTCGATGAACCAGGAAAGACCTTCGATTTTCAGTTCCTTCTATTCCCTGACAGCTGTTTTCATGGACATATCCTCCTGTGCTTAGAAATAACTGATCGAGCTTGCTGGATACGAAGTATCCTTTAGTAATATCATTATTTAGTAGAGGCGGGTTTTCCGGCTACGGACAATCCGCTTACGGCTTTTCCGTCTACGGAAAATCGGTCTGCGGAGTAATACGGCTTTGACAGAACGTTCTGTCAATTTGCTATGAGATTTCGCCAATCGACTTCTTTTTCTAATTGAATGCCCTCTAAACACAACGAATCACGATAATTCGTATACCAACTGACTTGATTCTTTCCGAATGAAGAAGTCATCTTTCGAGCACGGACGAGCACACTAGTAGAAGCCGATAACGGTATACAAGATCCAGGTCTCAAAAGACAAGATGAATCGAAGACGATGGAGAGAACAGAAAAAAAGGTTCAAATCAGTAAGTAGTTCCGATTAGCTTTTCGAACCATTCTCTACTAATCACTCTGTAGTGAGGGTGATAGCTTCTCTTATAAGAAGCGCTGTGATGCACCAGTTTTTCACCTTCAACGGCTTCCTTAACAACCATTGAGGACTCAGGAGTGAAGATCTCCTCAGGAAGAGCGTCTCTGAGTACGCGATCTATCCTATACCATTCTTCCTTCCATTCATCGTGTGAAATGGTAGCGCCCATTCTGCTGCTGGCAACCAACGCCCGGAAGAGGTCGTCGATAAGTACCTGCCGGTTCTTCACAATGACAAGATTGATCCTGAAGAAGTTTTCCATGTAACTGACATCCTGCCAGAGAACCTGATCGAACTCATCACAGTCGATCTCTTCGGCAAGAAATCTAAGGGCGACCGCTTGATCTTCCATTATGTGCTTAGGACCAAACGTGCCTTGATAGAATAGCTTGTAAATATCGTCAAACCTTGCTTCGGGATGCAAATCCAGCTCGTGAGAAGCGAGTTCAACAATTCTATTATCCATTCGAAACATACACTCCCCCTCTTTGATTAACTATTATACAGCTATCAATACTCGATTCAAAAACCATCGACTGCTATGATGACGCTTTCGAGGTAAACAGCGCATTAATATCCAGCAAGATAGCTCGAAATTTTCTCAAGGCCTTCTTTCATTGAATGCCCAGAACTGATCGAATAATTGAAGTGATACGAAGACATCCAGCAGTTTATCGCTATGAGTTCCCACAAAAAAGCCCCCGCACGTCGCGAGGGCTCTCTGGGGGTTAACTGTGGCCTATAGTACAGAAGCTAAGAAGAGAATCTCTTCTTCCCCAGACCGAAAAACTCTCTATAAGTATCCACTACCACGTCTGAATTCCTAGAAGAGCTAACTCTCCATCATTTCCTGTTGATGAACCATTTCCCGACGAACCAGAGTCTCCTGTTGCTACGATTGCAAGAGAATTCAGAAGATCAATTTCCTCTCCATGTTTAGTTATGTAAGTGGGATTATCAAAAAACCAGGTAGTAATCGAACCAAGGAGGAACAATTGAGCAAACTGCCCTTGTCCGGGATTCGCTAGATTAGGAACAGTCATCAGGTCACCAAGAAGAAACTGCCCACCTTTGCCTTCATCGTTCTTAATTACAAAGAAATCTCCCATCAGATTCTTATCTCCGTGCGTCGCCGAACTGTAACCAAGAGACATGTCTCCTCCGTAGGCTGCAAGCCTAAGATAGGAATCATTCTGATCCTCCAGAAGGCCAAGAATAATATCGATTGTAGTCTCTGCGTCAATCGCTGTCTTGTTTGATACCAAAGACTTGCCTTTACCGTTGTTTACTGCTTGAACAAGGCCTTCTACATCATACACAAATTGAGTATCAATTGTAACATCACCATTGACTCTTATGTCATACTTGCCATCAACAATGCTTATTTTGTGTTCTTGAGAGGAGACAAAAGTCGTGTCTCCGTTGATCACAATATGCACCGTTGTATCGCTTGCAATACTTGAAGGTATTGAGAATTCACTAGCTCCGCTAGTAATCGTTAATCCTTCCGTGGTGAATTCTGCCTGAAATTCGTCAGAGCCAGATACTGAAATCGTCAGTTCATCTGAGTAATCACTGAGAAAGCAAATATTTCCTTCGCACGCAATCGCAATTGGTGAAGGCTCGTATTCAAATTCTAAACCTCCATTATTGGGAATAAGTGTGACAGTTGCCCCAACTGCTTCTGGCAGACTGTCAAGATACTCCTGAACCCACTGTGAATACAGAAGATTGGGCGCTTCCTCAATTCCGGTGAATAGTTCTCCTAGAAATTCGGAAAGCTTTTCTTCATCAGAAATCTGATTCCCATTCTCATCGTAAACAACTACTCCAGATGCGCTTAAAACACCGGCGATAATATCCTCTAAAGTATTCGAGAGTGATTTATTCAAATAGATAGTACCTGCTACGATTGCATCCCCAAAAACAATATCACCCACAATGTTTTTTGTACCTTTGCCTTTGCTTATGTTTCTAAGTAGAGCAAGCACTCGATCTATAGAAACCGTTCTAAGACCAGGCAATCCTTCTTGGAGTGATCGTCTAGTAGAAATCAACCCTATAGAGAATCGTTTTGTTCCACTCAATTCTGCCGAAGCAACTACTACATACCTGTTAGTTACGTCATCAATCGGATAAACATGTGCTGAAAGATTGTATTTCCCTTCTCCAAGCCCCGAATCGTCACTGTATGAAGTAACCGGACTGGTCATATTAAACCCCACTGTATCCTCAGTAATGAAATCAAGAAAATCTGACCAATATAAACTTTCTAAGCTGGATCTAGAGGCAAGCATATTAGTAAACTCAACTGCTTCTCCCCATTCTTCATAATCATCTTCTCCAAAACTTGCGAAATTGTCCAGAAAAAGGCATGATGCGATCTCCACGACATTGCCAGCCACATTCTGAACGCTTGAGATCCTTTGGTAAGAACTAACTACTCCCGTTGTTCTTGATAGTTGCAGCCCACTAGCAAGCAATATTATCGTTCCAAAAGAAATAAGAATTAGCGTGATGACTAAGGCAAACCCATTTCTTCTATTGCGCTGAAATAGTAACATATACTCTCTCCTCCTTCGAGCTTCCCCTAGTATCAAAGAGAATTGCCTCAATCGTATATACCGTCCAGCTAACACCATTGAACACCACCGAAGTCTCATCGATTTCCGGAAGTGAAATCTGAGTATTCTCAAAACCAGCTCTAGTAAGAAATCCTACGCTACCCTCAGTTCCATTCAGGTCATTTTCGATAGCCGATAGGCGATCATTTATCTCTGTCAGGAGATCCTCGGGGGTTCCTCTAGATTTTCTCAGAACTGAATCTTGGCGAATTACATGACGCACAAAGCTAGAAGCCGCCTCTATGCTTGAGATACGAGCGATTCCCTGAGACATTGAATTGTACTTGACTATCAGAAAAACACCACCAGCAACAAATAACCCAAGGATCGCAAGGGCCAATAGTACTTCAAGCAACGAAAAACCTTTCTTAATAGAACCTCACCGCTCCTCCCGCTTGGCGCGTAAGAATAGGAACGTCTTTGTTCAGATCGAAATAGGACAAAGTAGCACTATAAGTCAGATATGAAGTCGATGATAGTGGATCAAACACAAAGTCAGTGACGTTTTCGGATATTACTGAAATAACCTGATTGTTCGATTTGTCCTCATAAATATGGATGACTCTTTTCAAATCAGAGTCATACGTGATTGTGGAAACAGCGGATTGGATCTCTAGACTATCGTCCGGTACTCCGGAGTACAACGTAATTGTCCTAACTGGCTCATCCACCAAATTCTCGTCAAACTCGAATGGTGCTAGCGCGGTAAATTGCCTCGAAATTATGTAATTGAGCGATGAATGCAATCTAGCTATTTGCTCGTCTATGGCCATCGAAGCATTAGTCATTTTCGAAATCTTAAGAGACTGAGTAGAAACAATCCCAACAATAAGTAAAACGATTGTTGAGACGGTAAGTGCAATTAGCAACTCCATCAAAGTCATACCCTTTCTTCGCGCTTCATTAATCTTATCCAATGACTTCCTCCAGTTCAATCTAGTCACTTGCCCTCTGCAACAAAAATCATTACGTCTTCCATCACAATCGCACCTAATCAGTATCAGTAGTCAATATGAATTACGTCAGGAGTACGGTTAGGCAAGATGGACAGAATCTTTTCTTCTTGAAAGGCTAATTATCTAACCAAAAATTTGATTAGCCAAATTAGTACAGCTAAACCTGAAACAATTTTATCACACTACTATGAACAATAGCTCTAGAAAAGAGTGCCTGGGTCAAGCCGGTCTTGTTCTAGAATCGATGTGACAACTAATTCTAAACTCTTATGGTACTAATGTTCAAATGGAAATAAGCAACAACATGCCACAAATTATTACTCGGATAGCAAGTCTCTTCGCACTTCTCGAAACACGCGTTCGCTTTGCAAGGAGTATCCCCGATTCTCCTGGATCTTCGAACGTATTTCTGAAAGCGAAATCGATTTCACTTTTCTCCTTTTTCTTGACTATCTGGTTATTTTGATACGAAGGTAATTTTCAATTCCCAGATAGACTAAGAATCGGAAATGATGAGACTCGAACACACAACACACGAAGACAATTACTTGGCTGGGGAAAGTAGTGCCCATTCTTTTTTCTGGAGAAATTAAAAGCTCCAATCAATGTGACTCTAGATAAGTGCAATGTTAGTGTTATTCCGCAGTGATACGCAGTTATAGCCAATTGTCCAGAATCCGCTCAGGGAATGCTTTTGTATCATTCTAGTTTCTTCATGTAACAGCTTGCTTTTCTCTTGCATTTTGCGTTTGATCTGAGGTATCATTATTTATTCCCATTTCATTGCGAGGGAGCTGACAATCGAATCGATTAGACGGTTTCTGAGGATAAGATATCACTGGAGAACCTCCTAGAACAGAGTTGAGAACGCCCGAAAGACCTCCTTATTTCTAATCAGTTCCCTCGTGTTTCCTTGTTTGTCCTCCATCGTTTTCTTAAATCCTCATTTACTCCAAACGGTTATTCCGTCTTCTATACTTACGTAGTTCGTTCGTCGTAACAGGTAGGTTCGGTATAGGGGGTAGGAAAGAGCTAACCGAAACCGGTTCGCCGTTGAAAGGTTATCCGTTCTCCGACGAACTGTCCCCTCACAATTTTCCGCACGAGAAGAACGAGATTCTGACTAGGAGCATTGTCAGGATGACATGAAGGGCAGTCATACAGTGAACCTGTGCGATTTCATCCCTTTAGCCTGCACTGAAATCCACTCACGGGCGAACAGCCGTTCGCCCCTACAATAGAATCACATAATCGTCTGACATTGCCATCCCGTAATGATCCTGTACGGGATCTCGTACCTAAAAACCGCTGAACGCTGTAAGCGAAAATAGGGACTGACAATTCCACTCATTTCTGTCCCATTTTTCGCGTGCATGCTTCTTAAAACCCAAAAGACCAGATCCTGACCAGGAGCATTGTCAGGATGACATGAAGGGCAGTCATACAGTGAGCCTGTGCGATTTCATCCCTTTAGCCTGCACTGAAATCCACTCACGGGCGAACAGCCGTTCGCCCCTACAATAGAATCGCATAATCGTCTGACATTGTCATCCCGTAGTGATCCTGTACGGGATCTCGTACCTAAAAACCGCTGATCGCTGTAAGCGAAAATAGGGACTGACAATTCCACTCATGTCCCCTTTTCGCGAAGGACCGTGATCCTGACCAGGAACATTGTCAGGATGACATGAAGGGCAGTCATACAGTGAGCCTATGCGATTTCATCCCTTTAGCCTGCACTGAAATCCACTCACGGGCGAACAGCCGTTCGCCCCTACAACAGAATCGCATAATCGTCTGACATTGTCATCCCGTAGAGCCTGCCCTGAAGCGTTCCTGTTCAGGGATCCTGTACGGGATCTCGTACCTAAAAACCGCTGATCGCTGTAAGCGAAAATAGGGACTGACAATTCCACTCATTTCTGTCCCATTTTTCGCGAAGGACCATGATCCTGACCAGGAGCATTGTCAGGATGACGTGAAGGGCAGTCATACAGTGAACCTGTGCGATTTCATCCCTTTAGCCTGCACTGAAATCCACTCACGGGCGAACAGCCGTTCGCCCCTACAATAGAATCGCATAATCGTCTGACATTGTCATCCCGTAAAGCCTGCCCTGATGAGATCCTGTTCAGGGATCCTGTGCGGGATCTCGTACCTAAAAACCGCTGAACGCTGTAAGCGAAAATAGGGACTGACAATTCTCCTCATGTCTGTCCCGTTTTTCGCGTAAAAAGCAGAGAT
>NZ_JFHL01000011.1:0-3935 GCF_003664995.1 Mesotoga sp. BH458_6_3_2_1
TGTAAGCGAAAATAGGGACTGACAATTCTCCTCATGTCTGTCCCGTTTTTCGCGTAAAAGGCAGAGATTCCAACCAGGACCTTTTTCGGGCGAACGGCCGTTCGCCCCTACAAGAGAACTGCACAGTCATCTTAAATTGTCATCGCGTAGCGCCTGCCCTGAAGCGCTCCTGTTCAGGGTACCTGCACGGGATCTCGCATGAAATATCCGCTCTACGCTTATGAACGAAGACTCGCTGGTCGCTGTAAAAACCGAGAAAGAGCACGTCGGAGACGTTCGCTTCGCTCACGAGAAGATGAGAGCGAAAATAGGGACTGACAATTCTCGTCATGTCTGTCCCGTTTTTCGCGAAGGACCGTGATCCTGACCAGGAGCATTGTCAGAATGACGTGAAGGGCAGTCATACAGTGAACCTGTGCGATTTCATCCCTTTAGCCTGCACTGAAATCCACTCACGGGCGAACAGCCGTTCGCCCCTACAATAGAATCGCATAATCGTCTGACATTGCCATCCCGTAATGATCCTGTACGGGATCTCGTACCTAAAAACCGCTGATCGCTGGAAGGACGCTTTCTCAGCTTTTACTCTTACTACTCGCAATTTGTCACTTGCAACTGACTGTTTCAAGGATTGAGATTCTGGCCAGAAGCATGCCAGAATGACGGGAAAAAACGGCTGTCATCCCGATATTCATAACCCGAATTCCGTAACCAGAACCTATCAACCCAATCTCTTAGCAAGCGATCGCCGGCTCTTCCCCCGCGAAGCGGGCATTGCGTCCGCCGAGGTTCTTCGGCGCCTTGCGTCCCGGCATGTTCTTCGCCGGCATTGCGACCTGGCGTGATCTTTGCCAGCCTTGCGTCCGCCAATGCTCTACGGCAGCAACAGGAACAGACCGGCCAACAGTGAGACAACAACACTTCCAACAAGTTTCTGACTCAAGTACCAGGGTACTTTTTCAAAGGCAATGATTGGAGCGGAATCTATGAAGAGATAATCTCTGCCACCCTCGGTTCTGAACGCAACTAGATTCTCCTTGTTCTCGGAAATCACAAGGTCATCGTCGATGAAATCATAATCGGAACCATGGAGGACAAGACCACCGTTTGTAGACAGCTCTACAGAAACGTCTGGATTCATCCAGTATAGAAGGCTCTCGACAGGGTCTGAGAAGACTCTTCTGTTTGAAATATAGTCACCAGTTAGTTTGAGCCGATTGATGTATGAGACTTCTCTTTTTTCGTAAGTTACATCAGTCGGATAAAACTCGTCCATGAAGGCATTAAGGAGAGCGTCCCTTGCAGAGCCGTTTCCATTTGAATTGAAAGATACGAAGAATCCCCAGTTGTCCTCGGGAGAAAACACTAAGAGTGAGTGAAAGAGAATCGTGTCACCACCGTGCCCAATCAAACGAACTCCGTTCTTATTCATCTCATAAAAACCATAACAGACGCCGTTCAGTCTGGGGTCGTGCTGGAAATGGACTCTCTGCATTAGTGATGCAGTCTCTTCGCTCAAGATTCGCACATCTTCAAACTCACCCATCTGCAGATTTGCTATTGTGAACTTCGCCATGTCTTCTGCGGAAGATGTCATTGAACCCGCAGGTGGAACGGTGATTATCTCAAACGGTGTCAATGATTCATTCTCACCGTCCGAATAATAGTAACCCGGACTCATTCTCTCTCTTAGATCTGGTGATAGTGTTTGCCTAACAGTTGTACTACTCATTCCAAGTTTCTCGATAATATTCTGTTCTACGTAGTCGGAGAATTCCGTGCCTGAGACCTCCTCGGCAATGTACCCCGCCAAAGCGGCTCCGTAATTTGAATAGGCAGAAAACTTCCCTGGTTCAAATACACGTTCAGGTATCTCCATCAAGGCTTCCCCGAGAGGCTGTAGAACATAACCTTCGAACTGAATCACACCTGAGTGCATCTCTTCGAAGCCGGGAGTATGGGTGAGTAGATTTTCAACAGTGATCGGTTCTGGAAAAGTGTCCGGGATCCTGAAATTCGAGACGTAGTCATTTACGTCCGTTTTCAGGTCAATCATGCCCTGCTCATACAGCTGCATAATCGAGATCCATGTGAAGAGCTTGGATACAGAACCAATACGGACCAGTGAGTCAGGTTTCATTGGTGTCTTGCTCTCAAGATCTGAATATCCATAGCCCTGAACATATACTATCTCCCCATTACTTACGAAACTGAAGACCGCGCCTGGAACCTCGTAGTTCTCAAGGACTTCATTAATTTTAGTGTCAAAGAACGAGATAATTTCCTCTCTTTCGAAAGTGACACCTGAGGCAAAGACAGCAATCAGGACCAAAATCGCTAAGAACAACTTCTTCATGATCTCCCCCCCTATTAGATGTTTATAGCTTCAATCATATCACCGCAAATAATGGCATCTGCAGCTCCTCGCAAGTCTCTGTCAGTGCTTTGGATAGTTGAATTCTAAACCCGCACAGCCACCGCAGATAGTTCTCTGATATTAAGAAAAGGTATCGGATATGGGCTCTCTTTGGTCCAGACAAGCAATCTTCGAAATTATAAGTTACTGATTTAGCAGCGAAAACTAAGATAGGAAATGACCAGAAGGAAACTGCACATGAAGATCGAAACTAGTCAGCTGAAGAGATGAAGTTTCTCATGAGGGAAAATTCGCTCTCAATCATTTACAGGAAGGGTATTAGGAGTGTTATCTTTGGGCACACCAACTACTCAAGTTTGCAAGTTCTTTTACCTGGCGCGCAAGTCTCTCCATGAATAAGGAAATCACACTTCGTCAGTCTAAAATTGTTCAGGAGATGAAAACACCAACCTTCCTCTTATTTCTCTCAACAGAGAATGAATTCCAACTGTATGTCGAGAGGTTCGCGAGCAAGTGCCTCTTCATTTATCTCGGAAGCTGGAATGCACCCCATTGCCTCATAGAAAGACTGCGTTTCAAGCGAAGGGTGACTCGATATGTATAACTTCTTTGCGCCGCGGTTCTTGGCAGCCTGACAGCATAGGTCGAACAGCCTCCTACCTATGCTGAAACCTCTCAATTCTCTGGAAACATGCATCAACGTCATTTCGAGATACTGATTATCGATTCCGAAGAAACCGTTCTCTATGCTGGCGAATCCAACCAACGATCCCTCTAAAAAGGCTCCAGCCACGAAGCCGCCCGAGAGCAGACATCGTTTTAGCTCATCTACTACTTCAGTTTTCCTCTTAGAATCCCAGTCGTCAATGAACTCGTCTATCAAGTATACGAAGCTGCCATCAGGATTCTTGCGCTTAACGATTCTCGTTTCCTGATACCGATCGAAATCCTTCAGAGATTCATGTTCCAGATCCTTTGACGATACAGCTCTAATAAGCGCGTCTTTCTTCAAATTTCCTCACTCCCTAATTCAGCAACCGAGTTTCATTTCACGGTCACTTTCAGGAACAATGCAAGACCGACCGTTTGCCTCTCCACTAATTCTATACTAATTGAGTTTCTCAGCTCTTCTGACAGCAAGTGACATTGTAGAAAATGATGAAGAAGCCTTTCAGATACTCTCAAGTCGTAATGGGTGAGATTCGTAGCTGGGAAGGGGTAAAGTGAAACTTGCACTCCGTCTACGGACAACACAATAACTGATTCTCCTCTTCTCGAAGAACGGGTCCATTATCGAGCCGAGGGAGCAATGAGGAATTTTAACACCTACATATAACTGTTTCAAAGAGCAGATCCTGACCAGTAGCTTTGTCAGGATGACGCGAAAGCAATAACAGTCATTCCGCAGAGACTGCCCTGATGAGATCCTGTTCAGGGTACCTGCACGGGATCTCGCATTCAAGAACCGCTTCACGCTTAAGAACGAGGACTCGCTGGTCGCTGTAAAAACCGAGAAAGAGCACGTCGGAGACGTTCGCTTCGCTCACGAGAAGATGAG